>NZ_JBEOSV010000022.1:0-135711 GCF_040303245.1 Kitasatospora sp. NPDC096077
AACCGCGCGGCACCATCGAGACCGAAGCAGCACGCCGCCTCGCCGACGACCTCAACAACCAGTAGTCACCAGCTAACCCAACACTTTCTCAGTCGGCTGCGCGACTCAGACGGCTGCGGGGACCGGCCGGGCGACCGGGAAGGGCCGACCGTCCAGCGTCCAGTGCGGGTCGATCGGGCGCAGCAGCGAGGCGTACACCTGGGCGGCGACGTCGGGGTGGCGGATCTCCCCGGTGGGCGGGCCGGCCGGGATGTCGTGCCCGGCGCAGGCGACCCAGGCGGTCCGCTCCTCGACCGTACGGCCGCCGTGGCCGCCGGCGTCGACGTGCCCGTGGTCGGTCACCACGATGACGGTCCACTGCTCCTCGGCGTACGTGGCCCGGCCGCGGACGGCGTCGAGCAGGCGGCCGAGGCGCTCGTCCGCGGTCCGCATGGCGGCGCGGTACTCCTCGCCGCAGCCGAGGAAGTGGGCGGTCTCGTCCACCGCGCCGAGGTAGACGAAGGAGGCCTCGGGGTCGGCCGTGGCGAGGACGTGGACGGCCTCCCGGGTGACCTCCTCGTCGACGGTCTCCCAGGCCTCGGGGGTGTCCTCGGCCGGGGCGATGTAGGAGAGCCGGCCGGGGGCGCGGAACAGCGGGCCGCCGGCCTCGTTGATCATCAGCGGGTCCCAGCCGGCCGCGACGAAGGTGCGGCGGCGGTCGCCGCGGTTGAGGCGGGTGGCGAAGTCGGGGAAGACGTCCAGCCGGTTGCCGCCCAGGTGGTTGCCCCAGACGCCGTGCTTGGCGGGCTCGACGCCGGTCACGATGGTGGCCCAGCACGGTCCGGACATGGTGGGCGTGGAGTCCGCGACGGTGACCGGCACCAGGAACCCGGCCTCGGCGACCTCCTGGAGGCGCGGCATCGGCACCTGCGCGAGGTAGTCGTGGCGGACTCCGTCGATCCCGACCACGAGGACGCGGGGGCGGGGCCACTGGGCTGCGGACATGGTGGAGCTTCCTTTCGGTCGTGCACACCCGGCCGCGCCCGCCGAGGGCGCCGCCGACCGCGCCATGCTTCACGGCCCGCCGGACCGCGCGGCGTCGGGGCACCGAACGGCGGGTGTCCGTGAGGTGTCGGGACGCCGACCCTACGCGGGCGGCGGCCGGGCACCCGCGGGAGGTGGCCGTCGTCGGCCGGGCACACCCGCGGGGCGGCCGTCGTCAGCCGGGCGTCCGGACGGAGCGGCGGACGAAGCGCCTGACGAAGCGGCGGTCGGACCCGGCCAGGTCGGCGACCGGCCCGGCCGCGCGCAGCACGACGTCCAGCACCCGGTCCGGGTCGGCGGCGTAGCAGTGGGCGAACCAGGGCAGGTTGGCCTCGACCACGGCCCAGTGCTCGACCGGGTCGTACGGGTCCGAGATCGGGCCGACGTCCAGGGCGACGGCGCTGGGCAGGGTCTCCCCGACCGCGTCCAGGAGTCGGCGGGCGAAGGCGGTGGCCCCGTCGGTGAGCGGACCCGGATCGAGCCGGCCGAAACGGGCGTAGCGGCTGCCGGTGAGCACCTCGCCGTCGCGCACGAACAGCCGGTACTCGGTGCTGAAGGTCACCGGCTCGCTCACCAGGACCGGGGTGTCCGGGCCGATCCGCTCGCCGGTGCGGGGCAGCCGGGAGCCGTCCGGGTAGACCGCGGGCGGCACGGACTTGTCGGCGGGCGGCTTGACGAAGGCCGGACGGCGCAGCGTCCAGGCCTCGGCGAGGGTGGTCAGTTCGATCCGGCGACGGGTGAACTCCTCGGGGAGGCGGGCCAGCCAGTCGTCCTCGGGTTCGAGCAGGGCCAGCCCGAGCGGCGCCGCGATCCGGGCGGCGACGAGCGGCCCGCCGTACCAGTGGACGGGGCGCCCGGCGAACCGCTCGACCGGGTCCGGGCCGTCCAGAACGGCGGTGGCCAGGCCCCGGCGGACAGCGGCGGCGGTGAGCAGGGCGGTGGTGCTGGTCGCCTGGGCGGAGGTGAGCAGGATGGGCGCGGGGCGGGCCGTCACGGCTGCGGCCGGAACTCGTGGACGACCTCGATGCGGCCGACGATGTGCCGGTTGAACTCGGCCAACTCCTCGGCGGGTACCCACAGTTCCAGGATCGTCCGGCCACCCGCCCGCTGCACGGGGTAGCGGGCGAGGAAGTCCGTCCCGACCTCGAAGCGGGTGACGTAGCCGGCGCCGGAGGCGGGCACGTTCCAGTCCCTGGCGATCCGGATCGCGTAGTCCTCGTTCAGAACGGGGTAGAAGATCGGCTGCTCCGGCAGTCGGGGCGGCCAGGCACGCCAGTCGGCGGCCTCGACCAGGGCCAACTCCTGCGGGCCGGTGGGGCGCCAGAGGGTGGTGGTCGAGGGGCTGCGAACGGACTGGCCGGACTGAACGGCCCGAACGGACTGAACGGGCTGGCCGGACTGGCCGGACTGGACGGACTGACTGGTCATGGCGGGGACGGTAGCCGGGCCGGGACGGGCCCGGCCACCGATTTCGCGGGCCGGGAGGGAGCCGGAGCACCCCCGTCAGCGGTAGGCGGACTCGCCGGTGATGGCCTCGCCGAGGACCAGGGTGTGGATCTCGCTGGTGCCCTCGTAGGTCAGTACCGACTCCAGGTTGTTGGCGTGCCGCAGCACCGGGTACTCGGTGGTGATGCCGTTGGCGCCCAGCACGGTCCGGGCGCTGCGGGCGATCTCCAGCGCGGTGCGGACGTTGTTGAGCTTGCCGAAGCTGATGTGCGGCGGGCGGGCCGCGCCCTCCTCCTTGAGCCGGCCGATCCGCAGGGCCACCAGGTAGGCCTTCTCGACCTCCAGCATCATCTCGACCAACTTCTGCTGGGTGAGCTGGAATCCGGCGATCGGGCGGTCGAACTGGATCCGGCTCTTCGCGTAGTCGAGTGCGGCGGTGTAGCAGTCGCGGGCGGCTCCGACGGTGCCCCAGAGGATGCCGTAGCGCGCCTCGTTGAGGGAGGAGAGCGGCCCGCGCAGACCGGTCACGCCGGGCAGTACGGCATCGGCCGGCAGCACCACCTCGTCGAAGGCCAACTCGCTGGTGACGGAGGCCCGCAGGGAGAGCTTGCCGTGCACGTCGGTCGCGGTCAGGCCGCGGGTGCCGCGCTCGACCAGGAAGCCGCGCACGCCCTCCTCGGTCTGCGCCCACACCACGGCGACGTCCGAGATGCTGCCGTTGGTGATCCACATCTTGCTGCCGGACAGCACCCAGTCACCGCCCTTGCCGCCCTTCCGCACGGCGCGGGTGCGCATGTTCGCCGGGTCCGAGCCGAAGTCGGGCTCGGTCAGGCCGAAGCAGCCGATCAGCTCACCGGCCGCCATGCCGGGCAGCCAACGCTGCTTCTGCTCCTCGGAGCCGAAGGCGTGGATCGAGCGCATCGCCAGCGAGCCCTGGACCGAGACGAAGCTGCGCAGCCCGGAGTCGGCCGCCTCCAGCTCCATGCAGGCGACCCCGTACGCCACCGCGTCGGCGCCCGCGCAGCCGTAACCGTCGAGGTGCATGCCGAGCACGCCGAGGGCACCGAGTTCGGGGGCGAGTTCACGGACCGGGAAGACCCCGCGCTCGAACCAGTCGCCGATGTGCGGGCGAATCCGCTCCTCGGTGAACCGGCGGACGGTGTCGCGGATCAGCCGCTCCTCGTCGGAGAGCAGATCGCCGACCGCGAGCAGGTCGGACGGATCGATCCGGGTCGGCTTCGACATGGAGGCTCCTTGTAGTCTCGGCGGGACACCGGCGAGTATTCCGCAACCCGCCCGGCCTCGGCCCGACGGGAGCGAGTGAGGAAGACGACATGTCCAGCGCGATGTACGTGGTCGAGCAGGTGACGGCCGAGGAGTTGGACGGCTCGGTCGAGGACTTCGCCGGGCTGCTGGCGGAGACCGTCAACGGTGGTGCCTCGATCGGGTTCCTCGCCCCGCTGGAGCCGGGCGAGTCCACGGCGTGGTGGCGGGCGCTCGTGCCGGAGGTCGCGGCCGGACGGCTGGTGCTGTGGACCGCCCGGGCGGCGGCCGACGGGCGGCTCGCCGGGACGGTGCAGCTGCGACCGGCGACGACGGCCAACGGCCGGCACCGCGGCGAGGTGGCCAAGCTGATGGTGCACCCGGCGGACCGCGGACACCGGCTGGCCGGGCGGCTGTTGGCGGCGCTGGAGGAGCGGGCGGCGGAGTCGGGGATCCGGCTGCTGGTGCTGGACACCGAGACGGACAGCCCGGCCGAGCGGATGTACCAGGCGGCCGGGTGGAGCAGGGTCGGCTCGGTGCCGGACTACGCGACCGACCCGCACGGCCGGGCGCACCCGACCACGATCTTCTTCAAGTCGCTGGTGCGTTGACGGGACGGCTGGGAACGTCGGGTGCGGCCCGGACGGGACACAGCGAACGGGAAACGGGGAACGGGAGGCGGAGCATGGCGCGTTGGGCGCTGGTCGTCGAGGAGACGGTGGGCATCGGGCGGGACCGGACCTGGGGCAGCAAGGTGCTCGGCGAGGTCGAGGGCACCCGGGAGGAGGCGGTCGAGGAGCTGCGGCGGATCGTGCCGACGTACACCCCGGAGCACCCGATGGGCAGCCGGCGGCAGACGCTGTTGCGGGACGGCGACACCTTCCTGCTGATCTCACAGGGGAGCATGCGCGACTACCACTGCGTGTTCAAGGTGTGGGAGATGCTGTGGGACAGCAAGCGGCCGGAGGTGCAGGCGGAGCGGTTGACGGCCGAGGAGAGCGGGCCGGCTGGTGACGGCTGACGGCTGACAACTTTCAGCAGACAGATAACAGCTTTCGACATCTGTTATCTGTCCACTGAAAGTTGTTCGCTGTTTGTTGTTCGCTGTTCGCCGCCCCCTGCTCACCGCCCGCAGCCAGCCGCCCGCCCTCACCCGACTCCGGACAGCCGCAGCACCGCCGCTGTTGCCGCGCCGGCCACGACCACCACCGGGAACGGTGCACGACGCCAGGCGAGCACGCCCGCGACCAGCACGCCCGCCGGACGGGCCCACCCGGCGAAACCGTGCCCCTGGGTCAGCGCACCGGTCGCCACCAGTGCGACCAGCAGCACAGCCGCCGCGACGGCCAGCAGGTGCCGCAGCCGCTCCGAGAGCACGAGCCGGTGCCCGAGCAGCGGGCCGACCACCCGATAGGCGTACGTGCCGGCGGCCAGCAGCAGGACGGCGTAGAGCGGCATCATCGGACGTCCTCCTTCACGGCCGCCGCGGCGAGCTCCGGCTCCCCCGGTGCGGCCTCCGCGTCGGCCCGCACTCCCGGCCGCCCGGCGAACGGCAGCCCGGCCAGGGCGAGCAGTACCGGCAGCCCGGCCGGCACGAACGGCGTGGCCGCGACGGCCACCACCGCACCCACCACCGCCGCCGTACGGGTCCCGCGGTCCGCGAGCGACGGCAGGACCAGCGCCAGCAGCACCGCGGGGAAGGCCGCGTCCAGGCCGAGCGCATCGGTGTTCCCGATCAGCCCGCCCGCGAGACCCCCGAGCAGCACCGCCACGTTCCACACCACGAACAGCGAGATCCCGCAGACCCAGAACGCCGCCCGGCGCCGCCGCGGT
The DNA here is from genome assembly GCF_040303245.1 of Kitasatospora sp. NPDC096077. NCBI lineage: Bacteria > Bacillati > Actinomycetota > Actinomycetes > Kitasatosporales > Streptomycetaceae > Kitasatospora > Kitasatospora sp. NPDC096077. The sequence goes on from NZ_JBEOSV010000022.1 coordinate 5,566, forward strand.
TCGTGCTGCCGCAGCACGAAGGCCGCGCTCTCGTCGGTGAGCAGCTGCGCCCCGCACAGCCTCTTCCACCAAGGGCCTTGGAGCACGTCGGCGACGGCGAAGCCGAACGGCAGCAGGCGGGCGTTGAGCACCAGTCCGGTGGCAACGGCTGCGAGCGCGCCGCCGCCGGACAGCACCACACCGACGGCCGCGAACTGCGAGCCGCCGGCGAAGACCAGGACGGAGAGGGCCGTCGGCACCCAGAGCGGCAGACCGCCGGAGACGCTGATCGCGCCGAAGGAGGCACCGACCAGCGCGTCGGCGAGGGAGACCAGGGCGATGTCGCGAAGGGTGGCATGTTCGAGTGTTCGGAGTAGCGAACGCATGTCCATCAGAGTGAACCCGACGCCCGGGGTTCGTCAAGGCGAACAGGAGGACCGGCCTACCGAACAGCACCGACCGGCATCCGGACTCCCTCCGGGCCCGCCGTGGCAGCATGAACGGCACCACCAGCGGGAAGCCGACCGAAGGAGCCTGGAGAAAACGTGAGTGGCGAGCATGAGTGACGGGACTCCTCGGACCGAGGGCACGAACGGCACCGGCACGGAGCTGATCGGGCAGATCTCCGCGTCCATCCGGCGCGAACGCGAGCGCAGCGGACTGTCGATGACCGAGCTGGCCCGGCGCGCGGGCATCGCCAAGTCGACGCTCTCGCAGCTGGAGTCGGGCGCGGGCAACCCCAGCGTGGAGACGCTCTGGGCCCTCGGGGTCGCGCTGAACGTGCCCTTCAGTCGGCTGGTCGACCCACCGCGCCCGACCGTCAAGGTGCTTCGCGCCGGGGAGGGCCCGGTGGCCCACTCCGAGCAGGCCGACTACGCGGCCACCGTGCTCGCCTCCTGCCCGCCGAACGCGCGGCGCGACATCTACCGGATCGAGGCCGAGCCCGGCGAGGCCAGGGCCTCGGACCCGCACATGCCCGGCACCGTCGAGCACGTCGTGATCGGCTCCGGCCGGGCTCTGGTCGGCCCGACCGAGGCCCCGGTGGAGCTCGGCCCGGGCGACTACATCACCTACCCGGCCGACGCCCCGCACGTCTTCCGGGCCCTCGCCCCCAAGACCCTCGCCCTGCTCGTGATGGAGTACATCTGACGCACCGCGGCCGCCACGGTTACCGCGACCACCACGACCATCACAGGGCGGCGACAGACAGCTGACGGCTGACAGATTTCATCATCTGTCAGCCGTCAGCTGTTATCTGTCATCTGTTATCCGTCGACTGTCAGCTGTCGCCTGTCAGTCGGCACCTGTTCGCCACCCTCGCCCAGCCCGGGCTACTTCAACAGCCCGTCCAGGAAGGGGTTCCCGAACACCCGGTGCGGGTCGTACCGGTCCAGGACGGCGACCGCCTCGTCCCAGCCCGGTCCTCCCCCGGCGCGCAGGCTGTCCGGGATGGCCCGGCCGATCAGGTCCTGGTCGGACCACGCCGCGCCGGTGGTGTAGGCCCAGCCCTTGGACCACTCGACCCGCATACCGGCCCGGGTGCCGTCGAAGGTGCGCAGCAGCCACTGCTCCAGGTCCCGGGCGAAGCGCTCCAGCCCGGGCGTGCCGGGGAAGGCCAGGACGTCGAGCCAGACCGCGGTGTCCCACTCCGGCCGGTCCGCCCGCGGCCGCAGCGCGGACAGCAGCGGGGGCCGGGCGCCGGGGACGCCGGAGTAGGACGGGTCGTCCAGGCCGGTGACCCGGATCTCCACCGCGCCGTTCACCGGGAACTCGCCCCGGGCCTGGTAGTCGGCGAGCAACTGCCGGTAGTAGGCGGCGAATTCGCTGACCACCCACTGCAGGTCGGCGCGCTTGGTGAGGATCGCGTAGCCGTTGGCGGTGACCCGCAGCGTGGTGGGCCGGACGTACTGCAGCAGGGCGCGCGAGGGGCCCCAGAGGTCGGAGCGCAGGCCGCCGGCCAGCAGGTGGGTGATCAGGTCACCGGTGAGCAGGTCGCGCAGCAGTCCACCGGAGAGCAGGACATCGGTGAGGTCACCGGTGAGGGCCAACTTCGCGACAAGGTACTGAAGTTGGCCGAACAGCGGCGCCGATCCCCAGGCGCCGGAGACGATTTGGCCGGCCAGCCGGGCGACCGGCTCCGGAATGTTGTCGGAGAAGGGGTAGTTGTAGGGCTGGTCGACGGCCTTGGAGGCGAGCGGCTTGGTCGGGGCGACGGTCCAGGTCTTGAGCCACGGGAACTCCGTGTAGGCGAACCAGATCGCCTCGACCCGGCCGTCCCGCTCGACGAAATCGGCGAGGGTGCGCGGGCCACCGCCGCCACCCAGCAGTCCGCCGAGCAGTCCGCCACCACCGGTGGCGGTCCCGGGGCGGGCGAACAGGTCGCTCGCCGGGATGTCCAGCCGGCTGACACAGCGCAGCGGGAGGTCGGCGCCCGCGCGCAGGACGACCTCGGTGAGGAAGGCGCGGCCCAGGTGCACCAGGAAGGCGGCGCTGTCGGCCTCGGCCCGGTCGAAGGTGCGCAGGGTGTAGCGGCCGGTGGCCGGGTCGAGGACCACGGCCGTCAGCCGGACCACCTGGTTGCTGACCGAGCCGTAGCCGTGCCCGTCCGGGCGCAGTTCGCCGGCGGCGGGCGCGGCCGTGCCGTGGCCGCCGATCGCGAGCACGCCGCCGACGGTGAGGTCGCCCGGCGCCGGGCAGGCCGTCAGGCCGAGGCCCCGGTCGGCCAGGTGGGCGAGCAGCGCCTCCATGCTGGCGCCGGTCTGCACCCGGACGGTGCCGGGCGAGTCGGCGGTGATCGCGGTGAGGTGGCGGTTGGTGTCCACCAGCAGGACGCGGGCGCTCTCCGGCGTCCCGTTGGCGACGGTGAGCGGCGCCCAGGTGTGCCGGTAGCCGGTGGCGCGCAGCCGCCAGCCGTTGGCGTGCGCCCAGTCGGCGAGGGCCGGGACCTCCTCGGGGGTGCGCGGGGCGCAGGTCCACAGCTGGTCGGTGCGGATCTCGCCGGACCAGTTCTGGAACACCCGCTGGTAGAGCTCGGTGCCGGCGGGCAGGCCGGGCGGCGCGGGCGTGGCCGCCTCGGCGCTGTCCGGGCCGACGGTGCCGCGCAGCAGCCAGGCCGCGCCACCGAGGGCCGCCGAGGCGCCCAGCAGTTGCCGCCTGGTCAGGCCGCGGCCGGTCATATCGTCGGTCACGGCGTCGGTCGTGTGATCGCCGTGGTGTGGTGTGGTCATCCGGTCCGCCCCCTGCGTCGGTTCCCCGGGCCGATCGCGGCACTCCGGGGCGGTCGGTGTTCCGCCCGACCCGGTCAGGAGCGTACGAAGTGCCGTACGACCGTTTGAAGCGATCCGGCCGGGATCTCACTCGTTCGAGTGATCATGGCGCGAACTGCCGATTGTCGTCCAGCCCTGTCCCCGGGCCGGCCGGACCGGGGCCCCAAGAGTGTTGCCCGGTGCCTCGGCCGATGCATAGGTTGATCTTGCCTACCGCCCCCACCTGCCCGAAGGCCCCGCCATGCCCCCGTCCACGCCCACGCCCAGGTCCACTTCCCCGTCCGTACTCGCGTCCGCGCCCGCGCCCGCGCCGTCGACGGTCGCCGTCGCCGTCGCCCAGCCCGTCTGCGCCGCCCCCGGCCGTCCGGACACCGTGGCCGTCAACGTCGGACGGCACGCCGAGGCCGTCCGGGAGGCGGGGACCCGTCTGGTGGTGTTCCCCGAGCTGTCCCTGACCGGCTACGACCTGACCGCCCCCGCCGTCGACCCGGCGGACCCCCGGCTCGCGCCACTGGTCGAGGCCTGCGCCGCCACCGGCGCCCTGGCACTGGTCGGCGCACCGGTCGCGGAGGCCGACGGGCGCGAGTCCGTCGCCACCCTGGCGGTCACCGGCCAGGGCGCCACCGTGGTCTACCGGAAGATGCGCCTGCACGGCGCCGAGTCCGACCGCTTCGCCCCGGGCGAGAAGCCCGTCGTGCTGGAGCTGGACGGCCTGCGGCTGGGCCTGGCGGTCTGCGCCGACGCCGCCGATCCGACGCACGCCGCGGAGACCGCCGCGCTCGGCATCGACGCCTACGTCGCCTCCACCCTGTACGGCCCGGGCGAGGCCCAGGCCGAGCGGCTGGACGGCCACCTGCGGGAGCGGGCCACCGCGCACCGGGTCTGGGGCGTACTGTCCACCAGCGCCGGGGCCAGCGGCGAGTTCGCGGAGACCTCGGGCCGCTCCGGCATCTGGTCGCCGGACGGCACGGTGGTCGCCCAGCTCGGCCCCGAGCCGGGCACCCTGCTGCGCTTCGACCTGCCCCGACCGGCCCCCTCGGCGCGTCAGGGCGGGTCGGACACGCCCTGACGGCGGACTCTCCGGCCGCGGGCGGAAATACCCGGGGCCCGCGCGAAGCTGTCGTGATCGGAAGAACCGTGACCGGGCCGAACGGGACCGCACGGGCCGGTGCCGGACCGATCGGTCCGGTGCCCGGCTCGGGCCGGTGCGGATCAGGCCCGTACAGGAGGTGCAGCGCACGATGGGTGACGAGCGGGAGAAGCCGCAGGAGTACCGGATCGAGCACGACTCGATGGGCGAGGTCCGGGTGCCGGCCGACGCGAAGTGGCAGGCGCAGACGCAGCGGGCGGTGGAGAACTTCCCGGTGTCCGGCCAGCGGCTGGAACGCGCGCACATCGCCGCGCTGGCCCGGGTCAAGGCGGCTGCGGCGCGGGTGAACGCCCGCCTCGGGGTGCTGGACGAGGAGACGGCCGAGGCGATCGCGGCGGCGGCCGAGGAGGTCGCGGAGGGCCGCTGGGACGGACAGTTCCCGGTGGACGTCTTCCAGACCGGCTCGGGCACCTCGTCCAACATGAACGCCAACGAGGTGATCGCCACCCTGGCCGGCGAGCGGCTGGGGCGGCCGGTCCACCCGAACGACCAGGTCAACGCGAGCCAGTCGTCCAACGACGTGTTCCCGTCCTCGATCCACATCGCCGCCACCGCCGCCGTCACCCATGACCTGATCCCGGCGCTGGAGCACCTGGCGGAGGCGCTGGAGCGCAAGTCGGTCGAGTTCGCCCAGGTGGTCAAGTCGGGCCGTACCCACCTGATGGACGCCACGCCCGTCACCCTCGGCCAGGAGTTCGGCGGCTACGCGGCGCAGGTGCGGCACGGCCGGGAACGGCTGCTGGCCACGCTCCCACGGGTGGCCGAACTGCCGCTCGGCGGAACGGCGGTGGGCACCGGCATCAACACCCCGCCCGGTTTCCCGGCGGCCGTGATCGAGGAGGTGGCCCGGGCGACCGGGCTGCCGCTGACCGAGGCCCGTGACCACTTCGAGGCGCAGGGCGCGCGGGACGCGCTGGTCGAACTGAGCGGCCAACTGCGCACGGTGGCGGTCGGGTTCACCAAGATCGCGAACGACCTGCGGTGGATGGGCTCGGGCCCGCGCACCGGCCTGGGCGAGATCAACCTGCCGGACCTGCAGCCGGGTTCGTCCATCATGCCGGGCAAGGTGAACCCGGTGCTGCCCGAGGTGGTGCTGATGGTCGCCGCCCAGGTGGTGGGCAACGACGCGACGGTGACGCTGGCCGGCGCGAGCGGCAACTTCGAGCTGAACGTGATGCTCCCGGTGATCGCCCGGAACGTGCTGGAGTCGGTGCGGCTGCTCGCCAACAGCGCCCGGCTTCTGGCGGACCGGACGGTGGACGGCATCAGCGCGAACGTCGAACGGGCCCGCGAGTACGCGGAGTCCTCGCCCTCGGTGGTGACGCCGCTGAACCGGTACATCGGGTACGAGGAGGCGGCGAAGGTCGCCAAGCAGGCGCTGGCCGAGCGGAAGACCATCCGTCAGGTGGTGCTGGAGCGCGGGTACGTCGAGCGGGGCGCGCTCACCGAGGAGGAGTTGGACCGGGCGCTGGACGTGCTGCGGATGACGCACCCGTAGCGCGCCCCGGTCCGGGGAGGACCGGATGTGCGCCGGGGCGCGGCGGGCACTGGCGTGCCCTCCGTGCCCCGGACGCGAGCTGCGGGGAAGGTCAGCCCTTGGCGCGGCCGGCCCGGCCGAGCCGCATCGATGCTCCGTTCGCCGTGATCGTGGCCATCGAGATCGCCGCGAGTCCGAGCAGGAACATCACGGCACCGACGATGACGCAGGTGACGATGTTCTTGCCTTGTGCGACGGACCCGGAGACGGCCCAGGGGGAGATGATCGTCCAGATGCCGAGCGCGGCGGCGGCCCAAGCCCGGGCGTGGGTGCGCTCGTAGGCCGATCCGTAGCCGGCCATCAGGGCGGTGTAGGCCAGACCCACGATCAGGCAGGTCACGGTCAGGGTGCTGAACGCGGTGAAGCCGACGATCCAGGGCGATGCCGCCAGGAAGAGGCCGGCCAGGACGGCCAGGGCTTCGACGCCCTGGGCGCGGGGGGTCGAGGTGACCCGCTCGTAGTGTTCCCGGAGTTCGACGATGTCCGGGTGGTGCTCCATGCCCGTTGGCAGATGTGTTGCCACCGATACCACCTCCTGTGGTTCGGACCATGGAAGGGGCGTGCCCCGTACCCATTCTGGCGCTTCTCCATGGTTTTGCACCTGATCATCCGAAATGACCGATAACCATCCGGTCACGTCGGTGACCTGTGTCTCACCACTCCGACGGCCCATTGCCTATGCAACTCGTTGCATAGCAGGATGCGGGCATGGCACTGGAGCACGCGATCCTCGTCTCGCTGCTGGAGCAACCGGGCTCCGGGTACGAACTGGCCCGGCGCTTCGACCGCTCCATCGGACGCTTCTGGACCGCCACCCACCAGCAGATCTACCGGGTGCTGCGGCGGATGGAGGCGGACGGCTGGGTCGCCGCCGAGGAGGTCGCGCAGGACGGCCGACCGGACAAGAAGGTGTACTCGGCCGCCGACCCCGGGCGGGCCGCACTGGCCGCATGGCTGCGCGAACCGGTCGAGCCGGAGACCGTACGGCACGAGCTCGCGGTCAAGATCCGGGCCGCCGCCTTCGACGACCCGGCCGCGTTGATCTCCGAGGTCGAACGGCACCGCGAGAGCCACGCCGCCCTGCTCACCCGCTACCTGCACGGCGAGCAGCGGGACTTCCCCGACCTCGCCGCACTGGACACCCGGCAGGAGCTCCAGCACGTGGTGCTGCGCGGCGGGATCGAGTTCGAGCGGATGACCCTCGCCTGGCTGGACGACGTGCTCGCCACCCTGCGCCGACTCGCGGACGACGGACGGAACGGGCACGGGGACGGGGACGACAGACGGGACGGAACGGGGAACGGATGACGGCGAACAGATTTCAGCCGACAGATTTCAACATCTGTTAGCTGAAAGCTGTCGCCTGACAGCTGTTCGCCGATCTTCGTTCTGCCTCCTCGCTGTCTCGCCGCCTCTCTACCTCGCCGTCTCGCCGTCTCTCTGCTTCGCCGTCTCGCCGTCCGCCGGACTCCGTCACGCCACGCACCGCCGAGTCCTCCACCCTCGACCCCCTGGGAGCCCCCGATGCTCTTCAACCCGCGCACCTACGACCCCGCACAGTTCGACGAGCCGACCCGCCGGCTGCTGCGCGCGACCGTCGACTGGTTCGAGTCCCGCGGCAAGAAGGCGCTCATCGACACCTACATCGACCGCGCCTGGTACGGCGACTTCCTCGAATTCGCCGCCCGGGAGGGCCTGTTCGCGGAGTTCCTGACCCCCTCCTCGGCCGACCCCGACAAGCGCTGGGACACCGCACGGATCGCCGAGCTGAACGAGATCCTCGGCTTCTACGGCCTCGGCTACTGGTACACCTGGCAGGTCACCATCCTGGGCCTCGGCCCGGTCTGGCAGAGCGAGAACGAGGCCGTCCGGGCCCGCGCCGCCAAGCTGCTCGCCGAGGGCCACGTGATGGCGTTCGGCCTGTCCGAGCGCACCCACGGCGCCGACATCTACTCCACCGACATGATCCTCACCCCGGACGGCGAGGGCGGCTTCACCGCGACCGGCCCCAAGTACTACATCGGCAACGGCAACGTGGCCGGCCTGGTCTCGGTCTTCGGCCGCCGCTCCGACGTCGAGGGCCCCGAGGGCTACGTCTTCTTCGCCGCCGACAGCCGCCACGAGGCGTACCACCTGGTCAAGAACGTGGTGAACGCCCAGATGTACGTCAGCGAGTTCCGCCTGGAGGACTACCCGGTGCGGGCCGAGGACGTGCTGCACACCGGGCAGGCCGCCTTCGACGCCGCGCTGAACACCGTCAACGTCGGCAAGTTCAACCTGTGCACCGCCTCGGTCGGCATCTGCGAGCACGCGATGTACGAGGCCGTCACGCACGCCCAGAACCGGGTGCTCTACGGTCGGAAGGTCACCGACTTCCCGCACGTGCGACGGGAGTTGACCGACGCCTACGCCCGCCTGGTGGCGATGAAGCTGTTCAGCGCGCGGGCCGTGGACTACTTCCGCACCGCCTCCCCCGAGGACCGCCGCTACCTGCTGTTCAACCCGATGACCAAGATGAAGGTCACCACCGAGGGCGAGAAGGTCATCGACCTGATGTGGGACGTCATCGCGGCCAAGGGCTTCGAGGCGGACACCTACTTCGACAAGGCCGCCAAGGACATCCGCGGCCTGCCGAAGCTGGAGGGCACCGTCCACGTCAACCTGGCGCTGATCCTCAAGTTCATGGGCAACTACCTGTTCGCGCCCGCCGATTACGCGCCGGTGCCGACCCGGCTGGACGCCGCCGACGACGCCTTCCTGTTCCGCCAGGGCCCGGCCCGCGGCCTCGGTGCGATCCGCTTCCACGACTGGCGCACCGCCTACGACCGGCACGCGCAGCTGCCGAACGTCGCCCGCTTCCGCGAACAGGCCGACGGCTTCTGCGAGTTGCTGCTCAAGAACGCGCCGAGCAAGGAGCAGCAGGCGGACCTGGACTTCCTGCTGGAGATCGGCCAGCTGTTCGCGCTGATCGTCTACGGCCAGCTGGTTCTGGAGCAAGCCGAGTTGACCGGTCTGGACGCGGACGTCCTGGACCAGATCTTCGACGCGCTGGTCCGCGACTTCTCCGCCCACGCGACCGAGCTGCACGGCAAGGCCTCCGCCACCGAGGAGCAGGCCGCCTGGGCGCTGGCCAACGTGCGCCGCCCGGTGGCGGACGCCGAGCGCGCCGCGAAGCTGTGGGCCCGGGTCGAGGCGCTCTCGGGCTCGTACGAGATGCAGCCGTAGGAACCGGGGACGACGAGCAGGACCCCGGGGGTGCCGGTCGGCGGACCGGCACCCCCGGATCACCCCCGGGTGGGCGGACGGCTCAGCCGTCGCCGAGGCCCATGTCGCGGGCCCGGGCGACCGCTTCGGCCCGGGTGGCCACGTGCAGCTTCTCGAAGATGTGGGTGACGTGGTTGCGGACGGCATTGGGGCGGTGCCGGTCGACCGCCCCCGGGACGTCGGCGACCCGCTCGGCCTCGGCCACCACGGTGACGCCCTCGGCGCTCTCCAGCGCCGCCTTGAGCCCCTCGCGGAAGAGGGGGTGGTCGTCGACGATCAGTACCCGGACGGGCGTGGCCCCGCCCGCCGTCCCGGTCGCACGGGCGTCCCGTCCCGTCCCGATCCCGGCCGCTCCGCCGCACCGTCCCGGGGCCGGTCCCGGCTCCCGTCCCGGACGGCAACCGGACCCGCAACCGGGGCGGCGACCGAACCGGCGACCGGACCCCCGGAAAGCTCCCACCAGCCGCGGGAAGGCCCCGACGTGCAGCCGGAAAGCCGCCCGGCACCACCCCGCCGCGACCGGCGTACGGTGGAAGCCGGAGGCCGTGAAATGCACGTCACCGGAGCCCACTTCACCGACCGCACCGACGCCGGCCGTCGGCTGGCCGCCCGGCTCGGCCACCTCGGCGGCCCCGACACCGTGGTGGTCGCCCTGCCCCGCGGCGGGGTGCCGGTGGCCGCCGAGGTGGCGGCCGCGCTCGGCGCGCCGCTGGACATCTGCGTGATCCGCAAGCTCGGCGTGCCGTACCAGCCCGAGTTGGGGATGGGGGCGATCGGCGAGGACGGCGTACGGGTGCTGAACGAGCAGGTGATCCGGCTCGCCGGGGTGGGCGAGGAGCAGATGGCGCGGGTGGAGCGGCGCGAGCGGACCGAGTTGGAGCGCCGGGCGGGCCGGTACCGGGGCGACCGTCCGGCCGCCGACCTGCGGGGGCGCACGGTGGTCGTGGTGGACGACGGCATCGCCACCGGTTCCACCGCCAAGGCCGCGTGCCGGATCGTCCGGGCGCGCGGCGCGGCCCGGGTGGTCCTGGCCGTCCCGGTGGCGCCCCCGGACTGGACGGACCGGCTGTCCGAGGTCGCCGACGAACTGGTCTGCGTCGACACGCCGTCGCCGTTCTTCGCGATCGGCGAGTTCTACGACGACTTCGCGCAGACCGGCGACGCGGAGGTGCTGCGGCTGCTGGCCGAGGCCCGGGGCGAACGGCCGCCGGAGTCCGGGGCCGCCGGCACCGACCGGGAGCTGGTGCTGCCCGTCGCCGGGGTCCGGCTGGCCGGCCGGCTGACCGTCCCGCCCGGCGCGCGCGGGGTGGTGGTGTTCGCGCACGGCAGCGGCAGCGGCCGGCACAGCCCGCGCAACCGGCAGGTCGCCCGCCACCTGAACCGGTCCGGGCTGGGCACCCTGCTGTTCGACCTGCTCACCGAGGCCGAGGAGCCGGACCGGCGCAAGGTGTTCGACGTCGCCCTGCTCGGCTCGCGGCTGACCGCCGTCGCCCGGGAGCTGGGCCGCACCGAGGGGGCGCGCGGACTGCCGCTCGGCCTGTTCGGGGCCAGTACCGGCGCGGCGGCCGCGTTGTACACGGCGGCCGAGCTGGGCCCGACGGTGCGCGCCGTGGTCTCCCGGGGCGGGCGCCCGGACCTCGCCGGGCCGGCGGTGCTGGGCCGGGTGGGCGCGCCGACGCTGCTCGTGGTGGGTGCGCTGGACGCCGCGGTGCTCGACCTCAACCGGCGGGCCCGGACCGGACTGGGCGGTGAGAGCGAGCTGGCGGTGGTGCCGCGCGCGAGCCATCTGTTCGAGGAGCCCGGCACCCTCGACCAGGCCGCTGAGCTGGCCGGGAGCTGGTTCCTGCGGCACCTCCCGGCGGCGGCCGACAGCCCGTAGCGGTGGGTTGCGCAGATTTCGTGCGAGGACCGCCCGATGGCAGCACATTCTGCACAGCCGAAGGCGGGATTTCCTGATCAGCTTGTACACATTGAGCAGTGAAAAATCGACCTGTTGCCCAACCCTCACGACAGGAGCAAGCTCTGCGCAACCGCACCGCCCACCCGTTCGCCGTGCGGCGCGGCGGCCGCGGCGGCCGCGATCCACGCGATCCGCGACCGGAGGGCCTGCACGCCCCCGTGAGCCCCCGCACGCCCCCGGAAACCCCGGACACCCCCGGACGCCTCAACGCCGAGGCCCTGAGTGGAGGAACGAGCGATGACCCCGCAGTCCCAGGCCCTTGAGCTGACCCCCGAGGAGCGCGAGGCCGGCCTCGACGCCGACCAGCTGCGCCGCCTCGTCGGCCTCGTCGAGCACGACCAGGCTTCCGACCCGTTCCCGGTCACCGCCCAGGACGCGGTCGTGTTCGTGGTCGGCAACGCCACCCAGACGGCCCAGTTCTACCAGGTCGTGTTCGGCATGGAGCTGGTCGCCTACTCCGGTCCGGAGACCGGCCGCCGCGACCGCAAGGCCTACGTGCTGCGCTCCGGCTCCTGCCGCTTCGTGATCAAGGGCGGCGTCCAGCCCGACAGCGCGCTGCTGGACCACCACCGCCGCCACGGCGACGGCGTGGTCGACCTCGCCCTGGAGGTCCCGGACGTCGACAAGTGCATCGAGCACGCCCGCGCCAGCGGCGCCACCGTCCTGGAGGAGCCGAACGACGTCTCGGACGAGAACGGCACCGTGCGCCGCGCGGCCATCGCCACCTACGGCGAGACCCGCCACACCCTGATCGACCGCTCCCGCTACAACGGCCCGTACCTGCCGGGCTACGTCGTCGCCAAGAGCGGCGTCACCCACCCGGAGGGCTCGCCCAAGCGCCTGTTCCAGGCCCTGGACCACGCCGTGGGCAACGTCGAGCTCGGCCGGATGGACGAGTGGGTCCAGTTCTACAACCGGGTCATGGGCTTCGTGAACATGGCCGAGTTCGTCGGCGACGACATCGCCACCGAGTACTCCGCGCTGATGTCCAAGGTCGTCGCCAGCGGCAACCACCGGGTGAAGTTCCCGCTCAACGAGCCGGCCATCGCCAAGAAGAAGTCGCAGATCGACGAGTACCTGGAGTTCTACACCGGCCCCGGCTGCCAGCACATGGCGCTCGCCACCAACGACATCCTCACCACCGTGGACGTGCTGCGTGCGCGCGGCGTGGAGTTCCTCAACACCCCCGACGCGTACTACGACGACCCGGAGCTGCGCGAGCGGATCGGCAAGGTCCGGGTGCCGATCGAGGAGCTGAAGAAGCGCGGCATCCTGGTCGACCGCGACGAGGACGGCTACCTGCTGCAGATCTTCACCAAGCCGATCGGCGACCGCCCCACCGTCTTCTACGAGTTCATCGAGCGGCACGGTTCGCTGGGCTTCGGCAAGGGCAACTTCAAGGCGCTGTTCGAGTCCATCGAGCGCGAGCAGGACCGTCGCGGCAACCTGTGAGCCTCAGGGATCCTATGCACAGGACACCCTGACGGACGGTCGAGGAGGAGCACGGAGATGGCGTACTACCGGCAGCTGGGCAACATCCCGCCCAAGCGGCACACCCAGCACCGCACACCCGAAGGCGGGCTGTACTACGAGGAGTTGATGGGCGAGGAGGGCTTCTCCTCCGACTCGTCGCTGCTCTACCACCGGGGCATCCCCTCGGCGGTGGTCGACGCGGCGCCCTGGGAGCTGCCCGACCAGTCCACGGTGCCCAACCATCCCCTGCTCCCCCGCCACCTCAAGCTGCACGAGCTGTTCGCCGACCAGGAGTGGAAGTCCGCGGACGTCGTGAACAGCCGGCGCCTGGTCCTCGGCAACGGCGACGTGCGGATCTCGTACGTCGCCGCCGGGGCCCCCAGCGAGCTGTACCGCAACGGGCTCGGCGACGAGTGCGTGTACGTGGAGTCCGGCGCGGGCACGGTCGAGACGGTCTTCGGCTCGATCGAGGTCGGCCAGGGCGACTACGTGATCATCCCGCGCGCCACCACCCACCGCTGGGTGCCCACCGGCGACGAGCCGCTGCGCGCGTACTGCATCGAGGCGAACAGCCACATCACCCCGGCCAAGCGCTACCTCTCCAAGTACGGACAGCTGCTGGAGCACGCGCCGTACTGCGAGCGGGACTTCCGCGGGCCGGTCGGGCCGCTGGTGGTCGACGCCCCCGGAGACGTCGACGTACTGGTCAAGCACCGCGGCCCGAACGGGGTTTCGGGCACCCGCTACACCGTGCCCCACCACCCCTTCGACGTGGTCGGCTGGGACGGCTGCCTGTACCCGTACGCCTTCAACATCAGCGACTTCGAGCCGATCACCGGGCGGGTCCACCAGCCGCCGCCGGCCCACCAGGTGTTCGAGGGCAACAACTTCGTGATCTGCAACTTCGTTCCCCGCAAGGTGGATTACCACCCGCTGTCGGTTCCGGTGCCGTACTACCACGCCAACGTGGACAGCGACGAGGTGATGTTCTACTGCGGCGGCGACTACGCGGCCCGCAAGGGCTCCGGCATCGCCCAGGGCTCGATCTCGCTGCACCCGGGCGGGCACACCCACGGGCCGCAGCCGGGCGCGTACGAGCGCAGCATCGGCGTGGAGTTCTTCGACGAGCTGGCGGTCATGGTGGACACCTTCCGCCCACTGGAGCTCGGCGAGGGCGGGCAGGCCACCGAGGACACCGGCTACGCCTGGACCTGGGCGGGTCGGGGGCCCGGGCGATGAGCGCCGGCGCTGCCCCGGCCCCGGCCCCGGTGATTCCGGAGCTGTTCCGCGGGCTCTTCGACGACGCGGCGGTGTTCCCCCCGGGGAACCTGCCGGTCGTCGACGCGGTGCCCGCGCACCGCGCCCACCGCACGGCCTGGTACGCCGACGCGGTCGGCCCGTTCCTGTGCGGGGCGGGCCGGTTGGGCGAACTGGCCGCGGCGGTGGCGGGCACCGGGCCGCTCAGGGTCGGGCTGGTGCTGCCGGGGGGCAGCGCCGAGCTCGGGCCGGCGCTCACCGCCGCCGCACCCTTCGAACTCGCGGGCGTCGAGCTCGCCACCCGGGACGTCCAGGAGGCCGTGGCCGAGCTGGACCGGCTGCTGCCGCCGGACGTGCCCGCCGCCGTCGAGCTGCCGCGCGAACTCCTGCGCGGGGACGGGCTGGACGCGGTGCTGGACGCCCTCGTCGACAGCGCCTACCGGGCGAAGTTCCGCACCGGCGGAGTGGTCGCCGAGGCGTTCCCGGACGAGGACGAGCTGGCCGCCTTCCTCACCGGCTGCGCCCGGCGCGGCCTGCCGTACAAGTGCACGGCCGGACTGCACAACGCCGTCCGGCACACCGACCCGGTTACCGGCTTCGAGCACCACGGCTTCCTCAACGTGCTGCTGGCCGCCCAGGAGACCGAACCCGCCGCAGCGGCCGAGGTGTTGGCCGAACGCGACGGCCAGGTGCTGGCCAAGGCCGCGCACGCCCTGAGCGGGCACCAGGTTACGGTGATCCGCAACTCGTTCACCGCGTTCGGCACCTGCAGCATCACCGAACCCCTGGACGACCTGGCCGCGCTCGGCCTGCTGTCGCCCAGTCCACTCGTCCGGGAGGACCGTTGAGCACCACCCCCAGCAGCCCCCGCAGCTGGCTCACCAGCGCGCAGGACTCGCCGTTCGGCGTGCACAACCTGCCGTACGGCGTCTTCACCGCGGCCGACCGGCCCGGGCGGCGCCGGATCGGCGTGCGCATCGGGGCCTTCGTGCTGGACGCCGGGGCCGCCGCCCGCGCGGCCGGCGCGCCGTCCGAGCTGCTCGACGCGGACTCGCTCAACCCGCTGATGGCGGCCGGGCGTTCGGTCTGGACCCGGGTGCGCGCCGACCTCACCCGCTGGCTGACCGACGAGTCGTTCCGCGAGGCGCTGTCGCCGGCCCTGCTGCCGGCCGACGAGGTCGAGCTGCACCTGCCGTTCGAGGTCGCGGACTACGTCGACTTCTACGCCTCCGAGCACCACGCCACCAACCTGGGCCGGATCTTCCGCCCGGGCTCGGAGCCGCTCACCCCCAACTGGAAGCACCTGCCCATCGGTTACCACGGGCGGGCGGGCACGGTCGTCGTCTCCGGCACCCCGGTGGTGCGTCCGCACGGGCAGCGCAAGGCGCCCGCCGACGCGGTGCCGAGCTTCGGGCCGACCCGGCGGCTGGACATCGAGGCCGAGGTCGGCTTCGTCGTCGGCACGCCGTCCGAACTGGGCCGACCGGTCGTGCTGGACGACTTCCGCGAGCACGTGTTCGGTGTCTGCCTGCTCAACGACTGGTCGGCGCGCGACATCCAGGCCTGGGAGTACGTGCCGCTCGGACCGTTCCTCGGCAAGTCCTTCGCGACGTCGATCTCGCCGTGGATCGTGCCGCTGGACGCCCTGCAGCACGCCCGGGTCAGCCCGCCGGAGCGCGACGTCGAGCCGCTCCCCTACCTGGACGACCGCGGCAACGAGCCGTGGGGGCTGGACCTGGCGATGGAGGTCCGGCTGAACGGGCACCTGGTCTCGCGCCCGCCGTTCGCCTCCATGTACTGGACGGCGCAACAGCAGCTGACCCACATGACCGTCAACGGCGCCTCGCTGCGCACCGGCGACCTGTTCGCCTCGGGGACGGTCAGTGGGCCGGAGCGGGACACCCGGGGCGCGCTGATCGAGCTGACCTGGAACGGCGAGGAGCCGCTCAAGCTGCCGGACGGGAGCACCCGGACCTTCCTGGAGGACGGCGACGAGGTCGTCATCACGGCGACGGCCCCGGGGCCGGACGGCGCGGCGGTCGGGTTCGGCGAGGTCTCGGGTCGGGTGCGGGGCTGACGGCTGACGGCTGACGGCTGACAGAAAACAAGTAACGGATAACGGATAACAGCTGACAGATTTCATCATCTGAAATCTGTCAGCTGTTATCCGTTTGCCCTGCCCTGTTCGCGCCCCGCCGCCACCGTCGGGCGGTTCGTCGGCGTCGCACTGGCCGATGGCCGACGGCCCGGCCTCGTGATCACGACGTCCCACCCGCCCCGGTACGGTGGATCGCGGAAGGCCGGATCACCGAGGGGACGGAGCGGTTGCGATGAGCGCAGAGGCGGCGGAGGTCCGGACGGTCCTGGACACCGGCGGCGACACCGACGGCAGCGGCAACAGCAGGGGCCTCGGCAGCGGCCTCGGACGGATCGTGCTGAACCGCCCGCGAGCGCTCAACTCGCTGACCCACGGCATGATCACCACCATCCGCGCCACGCTGGACGACTGGGCCGCGGACGACCGGGTGCGCGCCGTCGTCCTGACCGGAGCCGGCGAGCGGGGCCTGTGCGCGGGCGCGGACCTGCGCGCGATGCACGCCGACGTCACGGCCGGCGGGGCCGGCACCCGCGCCTTCTTCCGCGACGAGTACCGGGTGAACGCGCTGATCGCCCGCTACCCCAAGCCGTTCGTCGCGGTGATGGACGGCATCACCATGGGCGGCGGCATCGGCCTGTCCGCGCACGCCGCACTGAGGATCGTCACCGAGCGCACCGTGATCGCGATGCCCGAGACCCGGATCGGACTGGTCCCGGATGTCGGCGGCAGCCGCCTACTGGCCCGCGCCCCGGGCGAGTTGGGCCTCCACCTCGGGCTCACCTCCGCCTCCATGGGCCCCGGTGACGCACTGCTGTGCAGCTTCGCGGACCACTACGTCCCGTCCGCCCGCCTGCCCGGACTGCTCGACGCCCTCGCCGACGGCACTGACCCGGTGGCGACCGTCGCCGCCCACGCCGAGCCCGCACCGCCCGCGGAGCTCGACGGGCAGCGCGCCTGGATCGACACCTGCTACCGGGCCGACACCGTCGAGGAGATCGTCGAGCGGCTGCTCGACTCCGGCGTTCCGGCGGCGAAGGAGGCCGCCGAGCTGATCCTCGGGAACTCCCCCACCGCCGTCAAGGTCACCCTGGCCGCCCTGCGCCGGGCCCGCACCCTGCCCTCCCTGGAGGCCGTGCTCGACCAGGAGTACCGCGTCTCCTGCGCCGCGCTGGACGGCCCCGACCTGCCCGAGGGCATCCGCGCCCAGGTGATCGACAAGGACCGCAGGCCGCAGTGGTCGCCGGGTACGCTCGCCGGAGTGACAGAGGCCGAGGTCGCCCGATTCCTCGCGCCGCGCCCGGGCGACGAGCTGGGCCTGGCCTGACCGGCCCTCGGCCGCCCGCCGAACTCCCGCCCCCGGAAAGCCTGGAGAACGCCATGAACCACCCGACGCCGGCGCCGACGCCGACGCCCCTGACGGCGGGCGGATCGGCCGACCCACTGTCCCGGGTGCCGCTGGGCGAGCAGGTGCGCGGGCTGCTGCTGGAGGGCCTGCTCGGTGGCCGCTGGCAGCCCGGGGACCGGATCGTCGAGCGGCGCCTGGCAGCCGAGTTGAACGTCAGCCAGGCGCCGGTGCGCGAGGCGCTGCGCTCCCTGCAGACCCTGGGACTGCTGGTCACCGAACCCAACCGGGGCGTCCGGGTGCGCCAGATCGGCCCGGCGGAGCTGCGCGAGGTCTACCAGGTGCGGGCGGCGCTGGAGCGGCCGGCCGCCGAGGAGGCCGTGGTCCGACTGGCCGGGGACACCGGCGCGCTGGAGCGGCACGCCGAGGCGATGGCGGCGGCCGCCGAGGCCGGTGACACCCTCGGCCAGGCCCGGCACGGGGTCGCGTTCCACCGGGAGATCGTCGCCGCCTCCGGCAACGGGACGCTGCTGCGGACCTGGGAGGGCCTGGGCGTCGAGGTGTGGACGGTGCTGTCGCTGCACCGGGTCCGGCCGGAGCTGCACGAGAACGCCGCCGACCACCGTCCGCTGATCGAGGCGTTCCGGCGGCGGGATCCCGAGGTCGGGCGACTGCTCGCGGAGCACGTCCTGGAGTACGCCGACCGCTCCGCCTGATCACCCTCCGCCACGGCTCGCCCGTCGCCGACCCACTCCCTCCTTTTGTTCGCATAGAGATGATCGATCATCGCTCAAACTACTCGCCAGTAGGAGTTGACTCACCACCCCGCGCCTCCTTACCGTCCAAGTAGTTCCATGAAGAGAAACACTATTCCGCATTGCGGAATCAGTGCTGGAAGCGCACCGGTAAAGGGGAACCACCCGTGTCCCAGCTCGACCAGCTTCACGACCAGGACCCCGAGGAGATCGCGGAGTGGCGCGACTCGCTCGACGCCGCCCGCGACTTCGGCGGGCCCCACCGCGCCGCCCACCTGCTGCGACGCCTCGTCGAACACGCCCAACAGCTGCGGCTCGACGTCCCCCCGCTGCTGGACACCCCGTACGTCAACACCATCCCCACCGCCGCGGAGCCCGCGTTCCCGGGCGACGAGGAGATGGAGCGGCGGATCACCGCCTGGAACCGCTGGAACGCCGCCGCCATGGTGACCAGGGGCAACCACCGCGGCGGCCTCGGCGGGCACATGGCCACCTACGCCTCCGCCGCCTGGCTGTACGAGGTCGGCTTCCAGCACTTCTTCCGCGGCAAGGAGGCCGACGGCTCCGGCGACCAGCTGTACGTCCAGGGCCACGCCGCCCCCGGCGTCTACGCCCGCGCGTTCCTCGAAGGCCGCCTCACCGAAGCCCAGTTGGACCGGTTCCGGCAGGAGGCCGGCGGCGACGGACTGCCCTCCTACCCGCACCCGCGCCGACTGCCCTGGTTCTGGGAGTTCCCCACCGTCTCGATGGGCCTCGGGCCGCTCTCGGCGATCCACCAGGCCCGGTTCAACCGGTACTTGACGGCACGCGGGATCAAGGACACCTCCGGCTCGCACGTCTGGGCCTTCCTCGGCGACGGCGAGATGGACGAGCCGGAGTCCACCGCGGCCCTCGCCCTGGCCGCCCGCGAGGGCCTGGACAACCTGACCTTCGTGATCAACTGCAACCTCCAGCGCCTGGACGGACCGGTACGCGGCAACGGCAAGATCGTGCAGGAGTTGGAGCGGCAGTTCCGCGCGGCCGGCTGGAACGTCGTCAAGTCGCTGTGGGGCGAGGCCTGGGACGAGCTGCTGGCCCGGGACACCACCGGCGCCCTGGTCCGCCGCCTCGGCGAGGTTCCGGACGGACAGTTCCAGACCTACGCCGCCTCGGACGCCGAGTACATCCGCGCCCACCTGTTCCACGCCGATCCCGAACTGCGCGCGCTCGCGGACGGGTTGGACGACCGGCGGCTGTCCGAGATCGTCGCCACCTCCCGCGGCGGCCACGAACCGCGCAAGGTGTACGCCGCCTACCGGGCGGCCCTGGAGCACCGGGGTGCACCCACGGTGGTACTGGTGCAGACCGTCAAGGGCTGGACCCTCGGCCCCGGCTTCGAGGCCCGCAACGCCAACCACCAGATGAAGAAGCTCTCCGGGGCGGAGTTCCGCGCGATGCGCGACCTGCTCGAACTCCCCATCCCCGACAGCGCCCTGGACGCCGACCTGGTCCCCTACGCCCACCCTGGCCCGGACTCGCCCGAGGTCCGCTACCTGCGCGAGCGCCGGGCCGCGCTGGGCGGCCCCGCCCCGGCCCGCCGGGTGCGCTTCACGCCGCTGCCCGACCTGCCCGCCAAGCCCTTCGAGACGCTGCTCAAGGGCTCCGGCACGCAGGAGATCGCCACCACGATGGCCTTCGTCCGACTGGTCAAGGACCTGATTCGGGACAAGGCCACCGGCCACCGCTGGGTGCCGATCGTCCCGGACGAGGCGCGCACCTTCGGCATGGAGTCGCTCTTCCCCACCGCCGGGATCTACTCCCCGCTCGGCCAGACCTACGACCCGGTGGACCGCGACCAACTCCTGCACTACAAAGAGTCGGTGAGCGGCCAGATCCTCAACGAAGGCATCACCGAGGCCGGTTCGATGGCCTCGCTGACCGCCGCCGCCACCGCGTACGCCACCCACGGCGAGCCGGTCATCCCGTTCTACATCTTCTACTCGATGTTCGGCTGGCAGCGCACCGCCGACCAGATGTGGGCCATGGCCGACCAGTTGGGCCGCGGCTTCCTGATCGGCGCCACCGCCGGACGCACCACCATGACCGGCGAGGGACTGCAACACGCCGACGGCCACTCGCAGTTGATCGCCTCGACCAATCCGGCCGCGCTCTCCTACGACCCGGCCTTCGGCTACGAGGTCGCCGTGATCGTCCGCGAGGGACTGCGCCGGATGTACGGCAGCAGCCCGCAACACCCGGACGGCGAGGACGTGTTCTACTACCTGACCGTCTACAACGAGCCGCTGCCGCAGCCCGCCCTGCCGGCCGGGGACCGGATCGTCGACGGCATCCTGCACGGGCTCTACCGCTACCGCGCGGCCGACACCACCGCACTCGCCGCCGACGCGCCGCGGATCCAGCTGCTCGCCTCCGGCACCGCCGTGCACTGGGCACTGGCCGCACAGCGGCTGCTCGGCGAGGAGTGGGGCGTGGCGGCCGACGTCTGGTCGGCGCCGTCCTGGACGGAGCTGCGCCGGGAGGCGCTGGACTGCGACGCCGCCAACCTGGCCGAGGCGGCCGCCGGCACCGGCGCGGCGGCCCGCGTCCCGTACGTGACCCGGGCGCTGGCCGGGGCCCCCGGACCGGTGCTGGCGGTCAGCGACTGGATGCGCGCGGTGCCGGACCAGATCCGGCCCTGGGTGGAACAGGACTGGACCTCCCTGGGCACCGACGGCTTCGGCCTCTCGGACAGCCGGGCGGCGACCCGACGGCACTTCGGGGTGGACGCCGAGTCGGTGACGGTCGCCGCGCTGGCCGCACTGGCCCGCCGGGGCGAGGTCAAGGCCGAGACCGTCCGGCGGGCGGCTGAACGCCACGGCGTCCGGTTCTGATCTTTCCGCTGCTCCGGCCACCGTCGGGCTGGTGACCGGCGTCTCGCATACCAAGACTGGCGCGGGACCGGGCGCGTCGTAGATCGTTGGGTGGTCAGGGCGCGCCCGCGCGGCGCCGAGCAGTGGAATGGGAGTGACGGCGATGGCCGAGACCGAGACCTACGAGACGATCCTGGTCGAGCGCAAGGGCCGGGTCGGGCTGATCACGCTCAACCGGCCCAAGGCGCTCAACGCGCTGAACACCCAGCTGATGAACGAGGTGGTGGCGGCCGCCACCGCCTTCGACCGGGACCCGGAGATCGGCTGTCTGGTGATCACCGGTTCGGAGAAGGCCTTCGCGGCCGGCGCCGACATCAAGGAGATGCAGACCAACCGCTTCCCGGACGTCTACCTGGACGACTGGCTGGGCCCGTGGGACCGCTTCGCCGCGCTGCGCAAGCCGGTGGTCGCCGCGGTGGCCGGCTTCGCGCTGGGCGGCGGCTGCGAGCTGGCGATGATGTGCGACATCCTGCTGGCCGCGGACACCGCGAAGTTCGGGCAGCCGGAGATCAAGCTCGGGGTGCTCCCCGGCATCGGCGGCTCGCAGCGGCTGACCCGGGCGATCGGCAAGGCCAAGGCCATGGACCTGTGCCTGACCGGCCGGATGATGGGCGCCGAGGAGGCCGAGCGGGCCGGCCTGGTGGCCCGGATCGTCCCGGCCGACCAGCTGCTCACCGAGGCGCTGGCCACCGCCGAGACCATCGCGGCGATGTCCGCCCCGGCCGCGATCATGCTCAAGGAGAGCGTCAACCGCGCCTTCGAGACCACCCTCGCCGAGGGCGTCCGCTTCGAACGCCGGCTGTTCCACTCGGTGTTCGCCACCGCGGACCAGAAGGAGGGCATGTCCGCCTTCGCCGAGAAGCGGGCGGCGAAGTTCGAGAACCGCTGACGACGGCGGACGGCCGCGGACGGCGGCCGGACTGCGGCGGACGGCGACGCGCGAACAGGTTTCAGGCAACAGATGACAGATGACAGCGAACGGATTTCATCAGCTGAAATCTGTTCGCTGTCATCCGTCCGCCGTCACCTGTTCCCCGTCACCCCTCCTCCACCAGCACCGTGTTCAGCCGCGCCAGCCCACTGCGGGTGGCGGCGACCACGATGCGGTCGCCCGGGGCCAGCCGCCGGGTGCGGTCCGCGAATCCCCAGTGCAGCTGGTTGCTGCGGGCGAAGCGGACGGCGATCACCCGGACCCCGCCAGGGTCCTCCAGGTCGTGCCGGTTGAGACCGATCAGCCCGCTGCCGTCCTCCACCGTCAACTCGGCGATCAGCAGCACGTGCCGGAACACCGACAGCGTCCCGCGCACCTCACTGCCCATCAGGGCGGCGGCGAAGGCGGGCGCGGCCAGGTAGGAGACCGAGCGGGAGGCCGCGTTGTCCAGCGTCTTGTAGAAGTGGCCGGCGAAGTTGTCGTCGAACAGGCGGACCGTCACCCGGACGTCCGGGTTGCCGTGGCGCGCCTCCAGGGCCGCCTCCAGGTTGGTGGCGTCGTCCCCGCTGACCGCGACCAGGGACCGGGCGTGCTTCAGTCGGGCCCGGCGCAGTTGCTCCTCGAACGGCCCGTCGCCCAGGACCACCGGGATCCCGAGTGCCCGGGCCGTCGCAATGCCACGGGCCTGCGGGTCGCGCTCCATGCAGACCACCGGCACCCCCATCTCGTGCAGCTGGACGGCGACCCGGGTGCCGACGTTGCCGAGTCCGACCACGATCACGTGGTCCCGGGTGCCGGCACTCGGGTTGCGCGGCAGCCCGCGCCGCCCGGAGCCGAGCACCTCGACCACGATGGCGGTGGCGACCGGCGCGAGGGTGATCCCGCAGAGGGTGATCACCACCTGGGCGGCCCGCTGCCAGCCCCCGCCCGTCCCGGTCCCGGCGGCGATGTCGGCCTGCTGGTCGGGCTGGGCCGCGCCGGCCAGGTCGAGCAGGGAGATGTAGACGGTCCAGCCGAAGTCCCGGCTGAGATACCAGAGCACCGCGAAGGCGAGCAGCACCGCGGCGAGCGCCGTGAGCAGCACCAGCCGCATCCGGGCGCTGGTGAAGAAGCGCATGGCGTCGAGCACCCGCCAGCGCAGGCGCCTGGTCCAGTTGGTCGGCTCCCGGGGCTCCATCCGCATCGCCTGGAGCGCGGCGGTCCCGCCCGGCGGCTTCGCGGCCCCGGGTCTCGACTCCGCCTCCGCTTCCACTTCCGCTGCCGGTGCCGCTTCCACTTCCGCGTCCGGTCCCGCTCCGGGCCCGGGTTCGCGCCGCACCCCGCCCGGACGGACCGGCCCGTCGTCGCCGAACTCCTGCGCGAGCCGGACGAACTGGGCCGAGTCGCCCTCCTGTTCCGGCAGCAGGCGGATCGTGCTGAGGTCCTGCCTGTCGATCCGGTCGGCGACCACGCAGAGCCGGTCCGAGGTGATCGCGTCGTCGAACGCGATGTGCAGGTAACGGCCGCCGACCTCCACCGAGTTGGGCCGGCCGAGCGCGGCGGCGGCGAAGGCCGGGGCGGCGGTGGCGGAGCCGGAGAGCGCGGCACCGTTCCTGAGCAGCCGTTCGATGTTCTCGCCGAGGCGCTGGTTGAACATCCGGAAGACGATCCGGATGCTCGGGTTGTGGCCCTGGGCGCTGAGCGCGGCGTGGATGTTCTCCTGGTCGCTGCCCTCGACCAGGGCGAGGCCGCGGGCGGTGCCGATGGACACCGCGCGCAGTGCTTCCTCGGTGATGTTCGGGTACTCGACGACGGCGGCGACGCCGGTGATCCGTTCGATCCGCGGCGCGTGGTCGCGGGTGCGGTCGGCGACCAGGACGACGACCGGGACTTCGTAGTGCTCGACGAGTTCCAGGACCAGCCGGTGGGCCAGTGCGTTTCCCCCGCAGACGATGTAGTGCTGGCTGATCGGCTCGACCGGAGGGGTCCCCCACCCTTCAGAAGTCATACCGACGGATGATATCGACGGCAGGTGACCGGAGGGTGTCGTTCCGAAGACTGCGAAGCATCACTCGAACGGACGTACCCGGCGGGCGGTCCGGCAGCGGCGCGCGGAGGCTGGGGTTCGTCCTCCGCCCCCGACCCGAGGAGTACGCCGCCGTGGCCCCTCCGATCATCACCCCCGACGGAACCCCGGTCCAGGGCCCGCTCGGCGCACTCGCCAAGGCCGCCTGGCAGGTCCTGCTGGCCGCCGGGGTCGCCTCGCTCGCCCTGGGCATCGTCGTCTTCGTCTGGCCCCGGGAGACGCTGCTGGTGGTGGGCGTGCTGTTCGGCCTCTACCTGCTGGTCATCGGCGTCGTCCAGCTGGTCGCCGCGTTCGGCACCCACGCCACCACCGCACTGCGGGTCCTGGCCTTCATCAGCGGTGCGATCAGCGTGCTGCTCGGGCTGCTCTGCTTCCGCAGCGCGGTCCAGTCCCTGTTGCTGCTCGCCCTCTGGATCGGGATCGGCTGGCTGTTCCGCGGGATCACCCAGCTCGCCGCCGCGATCTCCGACCCGCTGATGCCCGCCCGCGGCTGGCAGGCCTTCGCGGGCGTGGCCAACACCCTGGCCGGCGTGCTGCTGATGGTCTGGCCGGTCGGCTCGATCGCCGCGCTGACCGTACTGGCCGGGTGCTGGCTGGTGATCCTGGGCGTGGTCGAGATCGCGACCGCCGTCCAGGTGCGCGGCCGGGCCAAGCGGATCCCGTCCGGGGTCTGACCCGCCGCTACGGCCGGGGCGCGTAGCCGAGCCGGAAGGTGGCGGCCTCCAGTCGTTCCGGGCCGAGCCGGACGTCCGTCAGCCGCTCGGCGAGCGCGAACGCGGCCTCGGTGTGCAGCTCGTGACGCTCCCCGTCCAGCTGGAAGCCGCAGGCCGCCAGCAGTTCGGGGATGCCGGGGGCGTCGGCGTCCGTACCGTCCCGCTGGTCGACGAAGAGCGGTTCGAACTGCAGGCGGCAGGCGCCCCGCTCCCACCAGTTGAAGTGGTCCACCGCGTTGACGTTCCGGAAGTGCGAGACCAGCCGGGTGCCTTCGCCGAGCCCCGTTATGACCTCGGCCAGGCTGCCGAGGTAGCCGTACGGCTCGACCGCGAGCGCCCAGCCGTCCAACTCGGTGACGGCGACCAGAAGTCGGTCCTCGTCCGGGTCGAGCAGCGCCTCGGCCTCGGTGTCCTCCCCGTCGTCGAAGGTCTCCCAGGCGGCGACCACCGCGTCCAGCCCGGTCACCTCCCGGCCGGTCAGGGCGTCGAAGCGGCGCAGCAGTTCCTCGGCGGAGACGCCCTCGACCTGGGTGAGGCAGTAGGCCTCGCCCAGGACGGGGTAGCGCTGTTCGAACCAGGTGTAGTCGGTGGCGTGTGCGGCGGTCATGTGGTGATGGTGTCAGGGAGCACTGACAATGCCGCCCGCCTGATGTCCGGAGCCGTGGCCCGGACCAGCGGCTCGGACCGCCCGCTCGGACACCGGCCGCTCAGAGCCAGACCGAGGCGTCCGTCCCCCAACGCCCGGGCGGACGGGCCCAGTCGGTCGGTGCACCGGCGTAGCCGATCGGCGGCAGGGCGTGCCGCAGCCGTCCGTACGCCGAGTCGGTCTCGGTGAGGTGACGCGCCGGGTCGTACGGCTCGGTGCCGGAGTGCGAGGAGGCGCCCGGCTCGATGCCCGGTTCGGTGCCCGGCTCGGACGGGATGCCGTGCAGCAGCCAGGAGGCCGTACCGACGAAAGAGAAGCGCAGGTGGCGGCCGCCGGGGCGGCGGGTGCGCTGGTCGGTGAGGGCGCGCAGGACGGCGGCGGCGAGCAGGTAGCCGGTGCCGTGGTCGAGGGCCTGGGCGGGCAGTGCGCCGGGGCGGCCGTCGGGCCCGGCCTCGTGGGCGGCGATGCCGACGCCGGCCTGGACCAGGCTGTCGAAGCCCCGGCGGCCGGACCACGGACCCGTCCAGCCCCAGGCGGAGATCTGGGCGAGGATCAGGTCGGGCCGCCGGGCGAACAGCGCCTCGGGGGCCAGGCCGTAAGCGTCGAGGGAGCCGGGGCGGTAGGCGGAGACCACCACGTCCGCGGTGTCGAGCAGGCCCTCGAAGACGGCCCGGTCGGCCGGGTCGGCGAGGTCGAGGCGGGTGGAGCGCTTGCCGAAGCCGGTGTCGGTGTGGGCGTCGTCGGCCTCGGGCAGCCGGGGCGAGTCGATCCGCAGCACGTCGGCGCCGAGCAGGGCGAGGGTACGGGTGGCGACCGGTCCGGAGATCACCCGGCTGAGGTCGAGGACCCTGATCCCGGCGGCGGGCCGGTCCACCGGGACCGCCGCGAGCGGGCGGACCGGCGCGTCGCCGACCTCCCGGCACTCCACCAGGGGGTGCACGGCCGAACTCACCGGCGCGACCGCCACGGCGAGCGCCCCCGCCGCGTACGCACGCTCCTGCACCTCCTCCCCCGGCAACGCGCCCAGCGCCTCGGCGAGTTGCTCCGGCCCGGCGTCGGGGGCGAGGCCGAGGACGTCCAGCAGCCGGTCGCGGTGGTGCGGGTAGTTGGCGTGGGTGCGGATCCAGCCGTCGGCGGTGCGCCAGAAGCCGGAGAGCGGGGCGAAACCGACCGGCTTGCGACCGTCGATCTCCAGGTGCCGCTCGCTGACGAAGGAGGTGGCGACCGCGCCCTCGTCCACCCGGACGGCGGGGACAGGGCCGCCGCCGCGGTGCGCGGCGAGCTCGGCGGCGGCCAGCGAGCAGGCGGCCACGGTGGCCCGGGCCAGCCGCCGCACCGGCAAGCCGGAGGGCAGGCCCGCCTGAGCGCCGTGGAACGCCACCCGGTCGAGGAGTTCGGCCGCTCCGCCGAGGGCGGACCAGACGTCGGCGGTAGGGCGGTCGGCGGGCCCGTGCTCGGGCGGTGTCGGACGATCGGTCATGCCGGGCATTGTGCTCCGCATCCGGTCCGTCCGCCGTGACGCACGCCACCGCCCGCCGCTCGGCGGGAGCGCTACGACGGGCCCCGGGATCAGACGGTGCGTCACCGGCCCCCGACCGGACGGCGAGTGGGGCGCGGCCGGGCCCCCGCAGGGGCCCTCCGGGCGGCGGGTAGGGTGCGAACGGCGGCCGTCCCGGCCGACACACGGGGGCTGAGTGACAAGGGGGACGCATGCACAGGATCCGCCGTCTCGACCTGGGCTACATCGTCCGGCCGGCCGAGGAGGTGGGCGGCCCCGAGCCGCGGGTGGAACCGGTGCTCGCGTACCTGGTCCGGGGCTCGGAGGGGCTGCTGCTGTTCGACACCGGGATCGGCGCGGGCTCGCCGGAGACCGAGGCGCACTACCGCCCGGTGCGCCGCCCGCTGCCGGAGGCGCTCGCCGCGGCCGGGGTCGCGGTCTCCGACATCGACCTGGTGGTCAACTGCCACCTGCACTTCGACCACTGCGGCGGCAATCCGCTGTTCGCCGGGACGCCGGTCCTCGTCCAGTCGACCGAACTGGCCACCGCCCGACGCGGCGACTACACCGTCGACGCCCTGGTCGACTTCCCCGGCGCCGTCCACCGCGAGCTCGACGGCGAGACCGAGATCTGGCCCGGCCTCCGGGTGCTGCCCACCCCCGGACACACCGCCGGCCACCAGTCCCTGCTGGTCGAACGCAGCGACGGCCACACCGTGCTGCTGGCCGGGCAGGCGTACGACTTCGCCTCCGAGTACGGGCAGGCGGTGCTGGCCCGGCGGGCGGTGCGCGACGGGGTCGCGGCGCCGCTGCCCGGCTACCGGGCCTGGCTGGACCGGGTCGCGGAGCTCGGGCCGCGCCAGGTGGTGTTCGCCCACGACCACGCGGTGTGGACGCCGTCCGTCTAGCACCGCCGGGTCCGGGGAGTCGCCCGGCAGGGCGTTCGGACGGCTCTGGACGGACGGCTCTACGGCCGGCTCTCCGGACCGCACGTCGGACCGCACGTCGGACGGACGGCTCTGGACGGACGGCTCTGGACGGACGGCTCTGGACGGACGGCTCTGGACGGACGGCTCTACGAACGGATCAGAAGGCGAAGCCCAACGAGCGGACGCGGTGGTCGAAGCTGGACGGGACGAGCACCGGCTCGCCGACCGACCGCGCCTCGGGCAGCCGGGTGAACAGCTCGCGGAACAGCGCCGTCATCTCCTGCCGGGCCAGGTGCGCGCCGAGGCAGTAGTGCGGCCCGCCCCCGCCGTAGCCGAGGTGGGGGTTGGGGGCGCGGGTGATGTCGAAGGCCTCCGGGTCGGGGAAGACGGACTCGTCCCGGTTCGCCGAGCCGTAGTACAGCGCGACCTTCTCCCCCGCTCTCAGCAGCGGCCCGCCCGGGCCGCCGAGCTCGTGGTCGACGGCGACGGTGCGACGGAACTGGACGATCGGTGTGGCGTGCCGGAGGATCTCGTCCACCGCCCCGTCGAGCCGCCCGTCCAGGTCGGCGAGGAGCAGGGCGCGCTGCTCGGGGTGCACGGTCAGCAGGTGCAGACCGTGGGCGAGCGCGTTGCGGGTGGTCTCGACCCCGGCGACCAGCAGCAGGCTGAAGAAGGCGCCCAGCTCGCGACCGGTCAGCCGGCGACCGGCCACGTCGGCGGTGACCAGCGCGGAGATGAGGTCCTCGGCGGGTCGGCGGCGGCGCTCGCGACCGATCGCGGCGACGATGCCCTGCATCCGGGCCAGCGCGGCCAGTCCCCGCCCGGGGATCCGGAACCGGCGGCGCAGCGGCCGGGCCACGCCGACGTCCGCGGAATTGCGGTCGACCAGGTCGAGGATCCTGCGGCGGGGCTCCTCCGGGATGCCCATCAGGGTGCAGATCACCTGGAACGGGAGCTGGGCGGCGACCGGGCCGACGAAGTCCCCGGGGCGCCCGCGTTCGACCTCGTCCACCAGGGCGACGGTGATCCGCCGGATGTCCTCCTCGACCCGGCCGAGCAGGCGCGGGGTGAAGGCCCGGGAGACGACCCGGCGCAGCTGGGCGTGCCGGGGGTCGTCGAGGTTGACCATCGAGTCGCCGAACAGCAGCCGGACCCAGCGGGCCGGCTCGGGGGTGGTCACGCCGGGGGCGGACCGGAAGACCGCCGGGGTGCGGCTGGCCTCGACCACGTCCGCGTATCGGACCAGGGCGTGGAATCCACGGCCGGTCGCGCGGTCGCCGAAGTAGACCGGGGCGGGGCGGCGGCGCAGGTCGGCGAAGGCGGCGGCGCGGGCGGGGGCTGGCAGCTGCCAGAACCGGGGGTCGGCCAGGTCGGCGACGGCGGTGGCGCCGGCCCGGATTGTGGGGGCTGGGGTCGTGGGGGCCGGGATTGTGGGGGCCGGGATTGTGGGGCGGGAGGTCGTGGGGGCGGAGACGTCGGTCGGAATGTCCATGGCCGTGCTTCCTGCTTCCGGTCGGGTTCGTTCCGGTGCGTACGATCCGTGCTTGAGTGTGCACTTCTAGTGAGCGGCAGGTGCGGGTGTCAAGCCGGTTCGACGACCACGTGAAACCGTGCTAAAAGCCGTTGATCGGTCGACCCGACGAGCCGGGCATGGTCTCACGGACCGGAACCGGCCATCACCGGAGGGTGCGGTACGGGCGGGGCATGGCGGGTGCGACGATGAGTGCCATCGTGATGACCGACCGGATCCGCCTGCTGCGCGCCGTGGTCTTCGCCGCGCTGTGCGTGGCGATGGCCGCCACGGCGCACGTCGCCATGGCCGGGTCCGGCGTCTCTCCGCCGGTGCTGCTCGGCGCGTTCGGGGCGGTCCTCGGGCTGACCTGGCTGCTGGCCGGAAAGCGGCGGGGGCTCGGTGTGATCAGCGTCTGGATGGTCGCGGCGCAGAGCGCGCTGCACCTGCTGTTCGAACAGGCCGGAACGCTCGGCCGCGGGGGCGGCGGCCTCGGCCGGCTCGCCACCACGGACTGGGCCGGCCTGCTGCTCTGCAACCCGGACCGGATGCCCGGCGGGCTCTCGCCGGTCGAGCTGGCCCGGATGGCGGGCATCGACCCGGACGCACCACCGGCCACCGGCCACCTGCGCCCGATGACGGGGATCCACCACGGGGCAGCGGGGTCGGTCGACGGAACGGCCGTGGACACGGGCTTGACCGGAATGACGGGCATGCCGGGGATGTCGGGGATGTCGGGGGCATCGGCGGTACCGGGGACGTCCCCGGGGATGTCGCACGGAATGTCACATGAGATGTCCCACGGCATGTCGCACGGCATGTCGGCGGGAATGGCCATCGCCCACGTGCTGGCGGCACTCGCCTGTGCGCTGCTGCTCTGGCGCGGTGACGCCGCGCTGGTCCGGGTCTTCGAACTGCTCGCCGCGCTCGGGACGGTGGTCGCCGGGGCACTGCTGCTCCCGCTGCTGACGCTGTTCGTGCGGCCCTTCGGGTACCGGCCGCCGGCCGCGCCCCGCCGCGCCGACCGGCCGGCCCGGCTGCCCCGGTCGGTCCTGCTGACCCATGCCGTCGTCCGGCGCGGGCCGCCGGCGTTCGCCCTCGCTTCCTGACGCGCCCGCCGCGCCCGTCCCCCTCCGGCCCTGACCCGGCCGCCTTCGGGGTCCCCGCGTCGGGCAGGTCGCCCTGCCGCACCGCCGCGCCCCGCGCCGTCACGTCCCGTGTCGTCGCGCTCCGGGCCGCCGTGCCGTCGGGGCCCGGGTCCGGATCCGTGCCCGCCGACCCCCCTCGGGAGGTGCGGTGCGCCGTGCGGCCGACCCATGGACGACTGCGGCGCCGCTGCGCGCGGTGCCGCTCCCCGCCTTACCCTCGGGACCTTTCCATGCCTCATCACGACGGCGCACCGGTGTGCGCCGGCGCCCTACCGCTCCGTGGTCCGCGAACCCTCCGGTGCGCGACCGCCCGGGCCGTCCGCCCCCAGCCGGGCCCACAGCCCGGCCGCCCACTCCGGCGACGGGCCGTCGGCGGCGGTCGCCCGCGTGCGGGCGCGCAGCCGCTCGGCCTGTTCCAGCCAGTCCCGGCAGCCGGCGCAGCGCGCCAGGTGCCGGTCCACCCGGGTGCCGGGCAGACCGCTCGGTTCGCCGTCGAGCCGGGCGGACAGAGCGGTACGGAACTGCGCGCATCTCATAGCACCATCGTCCCGCATGGCCCCCGAGCCGGGACCGACCGGGGCAGGACCGGCGGCACCGGGATCAGCACGGCCGGTATCAGCCCGGCCGGGATCATCGCAGTCGCGATCAGCACGGCCGGAACCGGCCGGATCGGGGGCCGCCGTGGATGACGACCAGCTCACCGCGCTCGCGCTGACCGCCCGCTCGGGCCGGGCGGCGGACGTCGAGGCCTTCGTCCGGGCGACCCAGCGGGACGTCTGGCGCTTCGTCGCCCACCTCACCGATGTGCAGTCCGCCGACGACCTCGCCCAGGAGACCTTCCTCCGGGCACTGCGCGGCCTCCCCTCCTTCGCCGGACGCTCCTCGGCCCGCACCTGGCTGCTGTCGATCGCCCGGCGCACCGTGATCGACCGGTACCGGATGGCCGCCGCGCGGCCGCGTTGCGCGGCACTTCCGGACTGGCAGGAGGCGGCGGAACGACAGGGCGGGATCCCGGCGGCCGGCTTCGAGGACGGGATCGCGCTCGGGGACCTACTCGAACGCGTCCCCGTGCAACGGCGCGAGGCCTTCGTCCTGACCCAGGTGGTCGGCCTGAGCTACGCCGAGGCGGCCGAGGTCGCCGGATGCCCGGTCGGCACCGTGCGGTCCCGGGTCGCCCGGGCCCGCGAGGAGCTGATAGCGCGCCTGCGGGCGGCCGAGGCCGGGGAGCTCGCGGCGGCCTGCTGAGCGGCCCGCGGGCGGACAGCGAGCGGGCGACGGCTGACGAAGAACAGCGAACAGATAACGGATGACAGATTTCATCATCTGTCATCTGTCATCCGTTATCTGTTATCTGTTTGCTGTCACCTGGCACCTGGCACCTGGCAGCCGCCCCCTGTCGCCCGCCCGGAAAAATTCCCCCAAGTGTTCGGAACTGAAGCCCCCCCGCCCCCGACTGCTGTACCGGACACCGCCGCCGAGGCGGTGCCGGTACGGCAACGGGGGAATGGAGGACCTTCATGCGAGCGCACCACCAAACCACCACAGGCGACCTGACGGACCGTCAGGTCGAACCGGCGGACCGGTGGAGCCTGGTGGTGGCCGCCGGACTGCTCTCGTTCGTCGCGATGCTCGACATGAACGTTGTCAACCTGGCACTCACCGACATATCCGCCGGCCTGCACGTCTCCGCCGGAGTCGCCCAGTGGGCCGTCCTCGGCTACCAACTCCCGCTCGTCGCCCTGCTCCTGCCCGCCGGCCGGTGGCTCGACCAGGTCGGCACCCGGTCCGCGCTGCTGCTCGCGGTCAGCTGCTTCGCGACCTGCAGCGTGCTCGCCGCCCTTGCCCCGTGGGCGAGTTGGCTGATCGCCGCCCGACTGCTGCAAGGTGCCTTCGGCGCCGTGCTGTTCGTCCTGATGCCGGTGCTGGCCGCGACCTCCGTCCGGCCCGAGCTGCGCGGGCGGGCGATGAGCGTGCCCGCGACGCTGGGGCCGCTCGGCGCCGTCACCGGCCCGGTGCTGGGCGGCCTGCTGCTGGACCACCTCGGCTGGCGGGCGATCTTCCTGGTCAAGCTTCCGGTCTGCCTGGCCGCCGTACTGATCGTGCGCCGGTACGCCCCGCGGCGCGGTGGGCTGCGCCTGCCCGACCGGGCCTCGCTCGGCGACGCCGCCCTGATCGGCTCGGCGGTCGGCGGCATCCTGCTCGGACTCACCCTGGCACCGAAGGGCCCGCAGTGGCTGCTGCTCGCACTGCCCGCCGCGCCGCTGGTGCTGCTCTGGCTGCGTCGCCCGGGCGGTCGGCCGGTGGGCGAGGTGCTGCGGGCGGCCGGTACCGCCGGGGTGAACGCCTCGGTGCTGGCGCTCGCCGCCGGGTTCGCCGCCTGCCAGTACCTGCTCGTCCAGTTCCTGCGCGGCCCGCACGGCGAGAGCGCCACCTCGACCGCGCTGACCATGCTGGCCTTCCCGCTCGGCATGGTGCTGGCCGGGCGGGTCGGCGGTCGGCTGGCCGACCGCTGGGGCGCCCGGCCCACCGCGCTGACCGGCGCCGTCCTCACCACCTGCGGCCTGGCGCTGCTCGTCCCGGTCGGCGCCGACTGGTCCGCCCTCGACATCGCCGCCCGGCTCGCACTGGCCGGCGCCGGGATGGGCCTCAACGGCGGCCCGACCCAGGCCCTGGTGATGACCGCCTCCCCGCCCGGGAAACTCGCCACCGCCGGATCCGCCGTCCAGCTCTCCCGCAGTCTGGGCTTCGCCCTCGGCCCCGCCCTGGCCACCGCCGCCGCCCTGGCGGGCGACCGCGCCACCACCGGGACGCACGTCGGCATCGCCCTGGCCGCCCTGGTCGCGGCCACCGCCGTGGTCCTGCTGGCCCGGTACCGGCGCCGCCCGCAGGCGTAGCGCGCGACAGCTCCACCCCCTCATCGGATCACCGGCCCTTCGCCTCGTCCCACCGGAGAAAGCACACCCATGACCGACACCACCCCCGACCCGGCCACGCCCGCAGCCGCGCGCTGCCCCTACGGCCACGACCGGCTCCCCTCCCCCGTCCCGCTCCACGGCCCCGCCTACAAGACCGACCCGTACCCGCTCTACCGCCGGATGCGCGAGGCCGGTCCGGTGCACCGGGTCGAGTTCCCGAGCGGCATCCACGCCTGGCTGGTCACCGGCCACCAGGCCGCCCACGCGACCCTCAACGACCCCCGGCTCGGCAAGAACCACGCCCTGGGCAACGACAACTGGCGCCGACTCGCCTCGATCATGCCGGAGCCGCAGCACTCCCAGCTCCAGGTCCACCTGCTGCACCAGGACCCGCCCAAGCACACCGTGATGCGCCGCCTGGTGCTGGACGCCTTCGCCCCGCGCCGGGTGGAGGCGCTGCGGCCTCGGCTGCAGGAGCTCGCCGACGCCCTGGTGGACGAGCTCCCGGCGACCGGGGGCGCCGATCTGGTGGCCGGCTTCGCGGCCCACTACCCCTTCCGGGTACTGGCCGAAGTCATCGGCCTGCCCGCCGAGTTGGCCGCACGCTTCGACCGGGACTGGGGCAAGGTGGTCCAGCCGGTCGGACCGCAGGACCCGGGCCGTCCGGCGTACGAGGCGCGGCTGCGCGGCCTGCAGACGTACATCGCCGAGGTGGTCGCCCGCAAGCGGGCCGACCGGCACTCCCCCGACTGGAACGAGCAGGAGGACCTGCTCGGCCGGCTGGTCGCCGCCCACGACACGGGCGAGTTGAGCCGCGAAGAGCTGGACTCGATCGTGTTCCAGCTGCTGGTCGCCGGGCAGGAACCGGTGACCAACCAGATCACCACCATGCTGATCACCCTGCTGCGCCACCCCGGGCAGCTCGCCGCGCTGCGCGCCGGCCTCGACGAACCCGGCCGGCTGGCCCGGGCGGTGGAGGAACTGCTGCGCCACGACGCCGCGTTCGAGCTCACCACCTGGCGCTTCTTCGCCGAGGACAGCGATCTGTTCGGCACCGTCGTCCCGGCCGGCGACTCGGTGATCGTCTCGCTCTGCGCCGCCAACCGCGACGACGCGCAGTTCCCGGAGGCCGACCGCCTCGACCTGGACCGCACGCCGAACGCCCATCTCGCCTTCGGCCACGGCATCCACTACTGCCCGGGTGCCGCCCTGGCCCGGGCCGAACTGCAGATCGCCGTCGGTACCCTGCTCGGCCGGCTGTCCGGGCTGCGCCCCGCCGCAACACCCGGGGACGGACTGGACGAACTCGCCTGGATCCCGGCCGTGCTGGCGCGCGGCGTGAACCGGTTGCCGGTCGACTACGACCGGCGCGACTGAACTCCCGCGCCCGGCACCGCACACCGGCCGCGCATCCGTAGACCCGCACACCCGTCACCCGCCCATCCGCGGAGGAGATCCATCATGCCGCCCGCCGGCACCGCCCCCGTCAGTGCCCCGATCGCCGTCGACACCCCCGAGCAGCCGCAGCACGAACAGCCGCAGCACGAGCAGCCGTCGCCGGCCCGGCTCGCCACCCGCATCCTTGGCCTGCTGCTGCCGCACCGCCGCGCCTCCGACCCGGAGTTCGACGCCGCACCCGAGCACTTCCCCTTCCAACTCGCCCAGTTGGCGGACTTCATCGCCGCCGGTGAGCCGATCGTGTTCACCCTGCCGGGCTTCCCGTGCAAGTCGCCGAACCCGGCGAAGGTGCTCGGCCACCTGCCCGACGAGGGCGAGCGGCTGTCGCTGACCTTCCTCGACGAGCTCTGCGCCCGGATCGGCCGGATCCACCCGCCCGGCGCCCGGATCCTGATCTGCTCGGACGGGCACATCTTCGGTGACCTGATCAACGTCCCCGACGAGCACATCGACGAGTACTCCGACGAGTTGACCGCGATGATCGAGCGCGAGGGTCTGGACCGCCTCGACACCTTCGACCTGCGCGCCGTGCTCGGCGACCTGCCGTACGACGAGAAGCGCGCCCGGGTGCACGAGCGGTACGCGCCCACCGTCGAGGAGTTGCGCGAGCAGGTGCTGACCGAGCAGGAGACCCTGCGGCTCTACCGCGGCATCACCCGCTTCCTCACCGAGGACACCGTGGACTTCCCGGGCACTCGGTCCGCGCTGCAGCGGGAGTGCCGGCGCCGTGCCTACGGGGTGATCCAACGCAGCCGCGCCTGGGGCGAGTTGATCGCCGAGCAGTACCCCCGGGCGGTGCGGCTGTCGATCCACCCGCAGCCGGCCGGTGCGGCGAAGTTCGGCATCCGGCTGCTGGCGGCCGCCGACGCCTGGATGACGCCCTGGCACTCGGCGGTGCTCCACCGGCCGGACGGCAGCTGGGAGTTGCTGCGCAACGCGGAGGCCGCGCGGCTCGGCCGGCCGGTGCTGCACGCGGGCCGGCCGAGCCACTACGAGAGCTGCTAGGCCCCCGTCCGGTCTAGAAGGGCACGCCCGCCGGGGAACGGTGGTCGAAGGCGATCAACGGGTCACCGGTGAGTGGGTGTTCGACCACCGCGGCGCGGACGCCGAAGACCTCGGCCAGCAGCTCGGTGGTCAGCACCTCGCGCGGCGCCCCGGAGGCCACCAGGGCGCCGCGGTGCAGCACGTGCAGCCGGTCGCAGACCGAGGCGGCGGCGTTGAGGTCGTGCAGCGCGACCAGCGTGGTGCGGCGCTGCTCCCGCAGCAGGGCGAGCAGTTCGACCTGGTGCCGGACGTCCAGGTGGTTGGTGGGTTCGTCCAGCACCAGGACGTCCGGCTGCTGGGCGAGCGCCCGGGCGAGCAGCACCCGCTGCCGTTCCCCGCCGGACAGCTGGGCGAACCGGCGGTCGGCGGCCCCGGCCATGCCGACCCGGGCCAGCGCCTCGGCGGTGATCCGGTGGTCCTCGGGGTCGTCGGCCGCGAAGGCCCGCTTGTACGGGGTGCGGCCCATCGCCACCACCTCGCGCACGCTCAACTCGAAGTCCCCGCCACGCTCCTGGGGCAGCGCGCCGATGTGCCGGGCGGACTGCGCGGGCCGCAGCTCCGCCAGGTCCCGCCCGGCCAGCAGCACCCGTCCGGCGCTCGGGCGCAGATGTCGGTAGACGGTGCGCAGCAGGCTGGACTTGCCACTGCCGTTGGGCCCGACCAGCCCGGCGATCTCCCCCTCCTCGGCGACCAGGTGGACCCCGGCCACCACCGTGCGGCCGGCCAGGGCGACGCTCAGGTCCTCGACGGCGATCCTCAACTGCGCTCCAGTCGTCGGTCCAGCAGGTAGAGCAGGGTGGGGGCGCCGAGCACCGCGGTGACCACGCCGATCGGCAGTTCCTGGCCGTCCAGGGCGGTGCGGGCGACGGTGTCGACCACCACCAGGAGAACGGCCCCGGTGAGTGCGGACAGCGGCAGCAGCCGCCGGTGGTCGCCGCCGACGAGCAGTCGGCAGACGTGCGGCACCATCAGTCCGACGAAGCCGATCGCCCCGGAGACGGCGACCAGTACGCCGGTGAGCACGCTGGTGACGACGAAGACCTCGCGGCGCAGCCGGGCGACGTCCACGCCGAGTCCGGCGGCCGTCTCGTCGCCCATCAGCATCGCGTTGAGCCCCCGGGCCCGGGCCTGGAGCAGGGCCAGGCCGAGTGCCACGGCGGCTGCGGGGACGGCGAGTTGGGCCCAGACGGCCCCGCCGAGGCTGCCCATCAGCCAGAACAGCACACCCCGGGTCTGCTGCTCGTCGCTGGTCTGCAGGACGAGGTAGCTGGTGATGCCGCCGAGGAACTGGGCGATGCCGATGCCGGCCAGTACCAGCCGCAGCGGGGAGAAGCCGCCGCCGCGTCGGGCCATCAGCCAGACCAGGGAGAACGCGCCGAGCGCGCCGACGAAGGCCGCCAGGGAGACGGTGAGGCCGAGCGCGCTGCCGAAGGAGAGTTCGAGCCCGAAGGCGGTGCCGAGGACGAGGGTGGCGACCGCCCCGAGGGAGGCGCCGGAGGAGATGCCGAGCAGGTAGGGGTCGGCGAGCGGGTTGCGGACCAGGGCCTGTACGGCGGTGCCGACCAGGCCGAGTCCGGCGCCCACCACGGCCGCCAACAGGGCGCGCGGGACGCGCAGTTGCCAGACGATGAGGTCGCGGGTGCCGGGTTCGGGTGCCCGGCCGGCGAGGTGGTGGGCGACCACCGACCAGACCTCGCCGGGCGGGACGTCCACCGAGCCGAGCGAGACGGCGGCGGTCAGGGCGAGCACCAGGGCGACGGCGAGCGCACCGGCCAGCGGCCCGGCCCGCAGCGTGCGGGCCGGGCGCCGGGCGGCGGTGCCGGGTTCGGCGCCGCCGTCGCCACCGGACTCGGTGCCGGGTCCGGTGCCGGGTCCGGTGGCGGTGGCGGTCTCGGCTGCGGTGCCGGATTCGACCGAAGTCACCTGTTACCGACCGTTCTTGACGAGGTCGGGGTGAACGGTGGCGGCGATCTGCCGGACGGCGTCGGCGTTGCGCACGCCCGCGATGGTGGTCACCTCGGAGCCGAGCCGCACGAAGTGCCCCTCCTGGACGGCCTTCAGGCCCTGGGTCGCCGGGAAGCTCCGCAGGAACGCCTCGGCGTCGTCGAAGGCCTTGCGGGTGGCCTCCTCGCTGCCCCGGTTGCGCACCGCCAGCTGGATCCAGTCCGGGTTCTTGGCGACCACGTCCTCCCAGGAGCCGGGCTTGAAGTCGGCGTCGCAGTCGGCGAACACGTTGCGGGCACCGGCCAGGGTGATCACCGCGTTGGCCACCTGCCGGCCGCAGACCGCGACCGGCTGCTTGGTCCCGGCGTCGAAGTCGAAGACGAAGTAGCCCGGCCGCTTGTCCGCCGGGACACCGGCGAGCGCGGTACGGACCTCGCCGACCTGCTTCTCCATCCCGCTGACGAGTTCCTCCGCGCGGGCGGCGGTGCCGGTGACGGCACCGAGGCGGCGGATGTCGTCCTCCACCCCGGCGAGGTCGGTGCGCGGCGCCTTGGCGGCCTTCGGGGTACCGGCGCAGGCGGTGGACAGCAGGTAGACGTGCTGGATGCCGGCCGCCGCGAACTCCTCCGGGGTCGGGCCGGCGGCCCCGCCCATCATCGGCATCGCGCCGAAGGTGTCGACGTACAGGTCGGCGCCGGAGCCGAGCAGCTTCTCCTTGGGGATGCTCTTGTCACCGAGCACCGGGACCTTGGCGCCCTGTTCGGCCAGGTCCGCCGGCAGGGTGCCCTTGCCGGGCGGGAACCCGGTGCCGATCACCCGGTCGCCCGCGCCGAGCCGGAGCAGCATCTCCAGGCTCGCCGCGTTGCTGGTGACGATCTTCGTCGGGGCCTTGCCGATGGTCGTGTCCTTGCCCGCGCAGTCGGCGACCGTGACGGGGAAGCTCCCGGCCGGAGCGGCCTGGGCGGTGACGGCGGCGCTGTTCCCGGCACCGCCGCCACTGCCGGCGGTGTTTCCGCTGCTTCCGCAGGCGGTGGCGAACAGAGCGACGGCGGCCGCGATACCGCAGACGACGCGAGGGCGCATGGGGACTCTCCTGGTCGGTGGTGGTGCTGTGCGGCCCGCGCTGCGGACCCGGACCAGGTAGTCGGACGGAGGCGGCGACGGGTTCCCGCGACTTGCGGGCCGTCCCGCTCCGGTGCGACGGGCGCCGCGCATAGGGTGGCCGGATGGCTGCCCCGACCGATCCGCGCGACGCCGCCCGAGCGCACGCCGAGGCCCGATCGCACGACCACGCCCGATCGCACGACGAGGTAGACCAGCAGGACGGCACCGACCCGCGGGACGACCTCGGCCTGCCCGTCCCGCTCGGCCCCCACCCACCGCGCCGGGTGGTCTCGTTGGTGCCCTCGCTGACCGAGGCCGTCGCCGTCACCGCGCCCGGCCTGCTGGTCGGCGCCACCGACTGGTGCAGCCACCCCGCCGACCTGGCCGTCACCCGGATCGGCGGCACCAAGAATCCGGACCTGCCGGGCATCCTCGCGCTCGGCCCCGATCTCGTGATCGCCAACGACGAGGAGAACCGCCGCCCCGACCTGGACTCCCTGCGCGCCGCGGGGGTGCCGGTCTGGGTCACCGACATCCGCACCCTGGACGACGGCCTCCGCTCCCTGCACCGGCTGCTCACCGTCGCCTGCCAACTGCCGCGCCCGGCCTGGCTGGACGAGGCGGAGGCGGCCTGGCGCGACCTCCCGCCGGGGCCTGGGCACGGGCCGACGGACGGAACGATCGAAGGGCCGACGAACGAACCGGCGGACGAACCGGCGGACGGCCCCCGGGTGATCGTGCCGATCTGGCGCCGCCCGTGGATGGTGCTCGGCCGGGACACCTTCGCCGGGGACCTGCTGCACCGCCTCGGCCTGCGGCTCGTGCACGCCCGGCACCCCGACCGCTACCCGGCCGTACCGCTGCCCGAACTGCTGGCGGAGCAGCCGGACTTGGTGGTGCTGCCCGACGAGCCGTACCGCTTCACCGCCGAGGACGGCCCGGAGGCGTTCCCGGGCATCCCGGCCGCGCTGGTCAGCGGACGGCACCTGACCTGGTACGGGCCCTCGCTCACGACCGCCCCGGCAGTCCT
The DNA here is from genome assembly GCF_040303245.1 of Kitasatospora sp. NPDC096077. Taxonomy (NCBI): domain Bacteria; kingdom Bacillati; phylum Actinomycetota; class Actinomycetes; order Kitasatosporales; family Streptomycetaceae; genus Kitasatospora; species Kitasatospora sp. NPDC096077. Next base: position 45,491 of record NZ_JBEOSV010000022.1, read on the forward strand.
CCGGCTGGCGATCGACCACCCGTTCGTCCGGGGCCGCGAGAGCACACCATAGGATGACCGCCACTCACCGGGATCACCGGTGACAAGTGGGGGGACCGTAGATGAGTTCGAGCACCACCCGGCGGACCGCCGCCCTGGTGTCCGCCGTCGCCGTGTCGACCGCCGTCCTGGCGGGCTGCGGCACCGAGAGCGCCGACAAGCACCCGAACGCGGCGTCCAGCACCACGCTCACTGCGGCCACCGCCACACCGAGCGACCCGGCGAGCGCCAGCCCGTCCGCCGGCACCACCCCGACGCCGACCGGCTCGGCGTCCGCGAGCCCCAGCGCCTCGCACAGCCCGAGCGCGAGCGCGAGCGCGAGCAAGTCCGCGAAGGCCTCGCCCACCGCCCAGGCCGGCAACGCCAAGAGCGGCGGCAACGCGGCCGGCGCCCCCGCCACCCAGCCGCCGGTCGAGAAGCCCGCGATACCCGCGCCCGTCCCGACCGCCAAGCCCGGCGCCGTCGCCCTCCCCGCGCCGCCCGCCCCGCCGGTCCCGCACGTGCCCCCGCTGCAGAGCGGCTGCCAGCCCAGCAAGCCCCAGCCGGACGAGCCCAAGACGGCGGTCGGCGCGGCACTCACGGCGGCGGCCGGCCAGTCCCGGGTGCTCACCCTGAGCTCCGGCGGCACCGACAAGCTCCCGCCGCTGCCGGTCAACCTGGTGAAGGCGATCGCCTGGCAGGAGAGCGGCTGGCAGTCCGGCATCCTCGCCTGCGACGGCGGCATCGGCACCATGCAGATCATGACCAACACCGTCAGCTGGATGAACGGCAAGTACGGCACCAACTCCGACCCCAAGACGCTCACCGGGAACGTCCAGCTCGGCACCCAGCTGCTCGACTGGCTGGTCGCCTACTACGGCGACTCCTCCTTCGACGGCAAGTACGACCTCTCCCCCGACCCGGCCACCGGCAAGACGCCGCTGCTCGACCTGGTCATCTCGGCCTACAACGCGGGCGCGGGCAACGTGCACTACACCACGGTCACCGACCCCACCTCCGGCCAGATCGTCGGCAGCCTGGACATCCCGAACCCGAAGTACGTCGCCAACGTGAAGGCGCTGATGGCCGGCCAGCCGTGGAACGCGGCCGGCTGACGCCTCCCCTTCCTCGCGGTGGTCCAGCCGCGGCCGGACGTCGGTACGGCGCAGGGCCCGGGACGCTCGTGCGTCCCGGGCCCTGAAGGTTTCCGGCGGCGACCCGCCCGGACGTCAGCCGCGCGCGGCGGCGACGGCGGCGCCCAGCGCCTCCTTGATCCGGGGGCCGAGCCGGGCGAAGCCCAACTCCTTCATGGCCGCGCGGAGCAGTTCCTCGTCGGTCCGCCCGGTGCCGTCGCCGTCGATCCAGCGGACGACGGCGAGCAGTTCGTCGGCCGAGTAGGCGGTCACGGGGCGGCCGGGGGTGAAGTCCGGCTTCGCGGGACGGTCGGCGGACTCGTCGGCGGGCTCGTCGGCGACGGGGGCGGCCTCCGGCTGCGGCTCGGCGGCGGCCTCGACCTCCACCTCGGCGGCGGGGGCCTCCTCGACGGCTTCCGGCTCGACGGCGGGCTCCTCGGCCGGGGTCTCCTCGGCGGCCTCCGCCTCGATGACCTCCGCCTCGATGACCTCCGCCTCGATGACCTCAGCCTCAGCGGCCGGAGTCTCAGCCTCGGGCTCCTCGGCCTCGACGACCGGGGCCTCCACAACCGCCTCGACCTCAGCGGTGGGGGCTTCGACAACGGCCTCGGGCTCGTCGACCACGACTGCCGGGGTCTCTTCGACGGTCTCCGCCTCGGCCACCGACTCCTCGGCCTCGACGACCGGCGCGTCAGCCTCGGCCTCAACCGCAAGGGCCTCGACCTCAGCGGCGGGTTCCTCGACCACTACCGCCGGGGTCTCCTCGACGACCGGCGCCTCGACCTCAACGGCGGGAGCCTCGACGACGGCCTCGGGCTCCTCGACGGTGTCCGTCCCGGTAACCGGCTCCGCGACCTCGACGACAGCGGCCTCGGCCTCGACGGCGGGCTCCTCGGCCTCAGCCGTCTCCTCGTCGGTCGCGTCCGCCTGCTCCGTCACCTCGTCCGCAGTCGCGGCCTCGGCCAGGGCGGCGGTCGCAGCGGCCACCAGGTCGTCAGCGGCCGGGGAAGGTGCCGGGAGCGAGACCACGGCGACCGGGGCCTCCTCCGTCACCTCCTCAACCGCGGCCGACTCGGCCCCAGTTGCAACCTCGACCTCGGCGTCAACCTCGGCCTTGACCTCAGCCTCGGCCTCGACGGCCTCCGTGACCGCAGCCGGCGTCTCCTCCGCCAGCCCGTCCCGCTGCCCGCCCGCCAGGGCCTGCCGCGCGGCGGCCTCGGCCTCGGCGTCGCTGCCGGACGTCTCGACCTCGGCTGCGGCCTCGACCGCGGTGTCGACCTCGGCGGCGAGCTCGGGCTCCTCGGTGACCGTCTCCTCGGAGACCGCCTCCGCCGCCGCCGAGTCCGCCAGCCCGTCCCGCTGCCCGCCTGCGAGCGCCTGGCGCGCCGCGTACGCGGCCTCGGCGGCGCGGCGGTCGGCCTTGGCCGCGGTGAGTTCGGCGAGCAGGTCGGCGAGGCCGGCCTCCTCCAGGGTGGCGCGCAGGCCTCGGATGGTGGGGAGGCGGTAGAGGGTGCCCTCGTCGGCGGCGAGCCGCTCGACCAGGTCGACCAGTTCCGCGAAGGGCAGCCCGTCCAGGTCGTGGTCGGGCAGCATCCGGGCGAGGTCGCGCATGCCGGTGTTGATCGGCTCGAAGGCCTGGGCGGTGCGGTCGACCAGGGCGCCGTCGGCGGGCACGCTCGGGAGGGTGCCCGCGGGGGCGAGGGCGGCCCAGGCGCGGCGCTCGATCTCGGCGGAGGTGAGCGCCTCGTGCAGGTCCTCGCGGCGGACCTTGCGGTCGTGGGCGAGGGCGGTGGCCTGCTTGCGCAGCGAGCGGCCGCGCAGCCAGGAGAGCTTGACGCCGTTCTCGCGGCGCCAGGTGCTGTCGGCGGTGGCGGCGGCGAGGGCGCTCAGGTCGGCGTCGTACGCGGCGGTGCTCAGGGTGGCGGCGGTGCGGCGCACCCGCTGGAGCATCTCGACCAGCAGCGCGGTCTTGGCGACGGTGTCGGGCTCGTCGAGCTTGACCTCGGCGGCCAGCGCGGTGACGGCCTCCCAGGTCTGCTGGAGGTCGCGGCCGCGCAGTTCGGCGAGCGCGGTGGAGGCGGCGCGGGCGTCCTCGGGGGTGGCCACGGTGTCGACGGCGGCGTACCAGGCGTGGGTGTCGGCGCTGAGCGTGAAGGCCCCGAGTTCGGCGTAACGGCCGAGGTCTTCGCGGAGGTCGGGCTCCGCAGCGGCGTCCTGGGGGTCCTTGACGTCTGCGGCGTCGGCGACGTCCGCCGAGTCGGCTGCGTCGGCGTTGCGCGAGTGAAGCACTGTCATGTGAGGTCCGGTTCTGGGCGACGACGGCGGGGCTGACGGCGAGGGGGCGGCGGACCGGGTGCGCGGGGCCCCTGGGGCGGGACCGGGGGGCGCACGGTCGGGCCGCCGGTTGTGGAGGCCCAGAATACGGGTGCCCGTTCGAGCCTTGCACGCACCCACCGCCGGACGGGCCGGTGTCGTGTGCCATGACGCCCGCCTGGCCGCTACTCGGGAGGGCCACCCGGGTGTCCCTGCGCTGGTCCGGACGGGTGGCCGGGGTGCTCCGTCCGGGGCGGGCGCGGTCGGCGCAGCCCGTCCAGCGGCACGGTGCGGGTGCCCCGGGCGGGGCCCCGCCCGCCGATAACGGGCCCGGTGGTGGCGCGGCGGCCTGGCGGCGGGCGGTGGCCGGCCCGGCCGAGGGCGGGCAGGTCGACCGGCGCGAGGTACTCGTGGAGCGCCGTGCGGTGCCACCACGCGCCGGTTTCCCGCAGTTCGCGCCATCCGGTGAACCGGTAGAGGTAGAGGGTCGCCCGGACGTGGGTCGGTGGGGCGTCGGGGAAGGGGTTGTGGCGCAGCAGCCGCAGGGTCGCCCGGTCGCCGCTCAGCAGGCGGGCGACGAACGGCAGGAACCACGGGCGGGCGTAGCCGGGCGAGATGCCGGCGAACCACATCAGCCAGTCCAGCCGCAGGTGGTAGGGGGCGTACTGGCGCGGGAGGCGGCGCACGTCGCCGGGCTTGCCCTTGAACCCGTACTCGCGCCAGACGGTGTGCGGGGTGAGGACGGCCTCGTCGGTGCCCTCGACCACGACCTCCTGGCGGAGGCGGTTGACGCTGCCGAAGGCACCGTAGGTGTTGACGAGGTGGAGCCGGTTGAAGGAGCGGTTCATCACCTGGCCCGGGGAGAGCAGGTTGCGCACCGGCCAGTAGCTGAGCACCAGGACGGCGGCGGTCACGGCGGCGACCACCGCCTGGTACCAGACGGGGGCGTCGGGGTGGCCGCGGGCGTGGCCGGGCAGGCCGAGGCGGGCCGGTTCGACGGCGGCGAGGGCGAGGACGACGGTCAGCCAGTTGAGCCAGGCGAAGTTGCCGGAGGCGATCAGCCACAGCTGGGTGGCGACCACCGCGCAGGCCGCGTAGCTCGCGATCGGCTGCGGGAGCAACAGGCCGATCGGGACGAGGAGTTGGACGACGTGGTTGGCCGCGACCTCGACCCGGTGCAGCGGGTCGGGCAGGTGGTGGAAGAACCAGCTGAGCGGTCCGGGCATGGGCTGGGTCTCGTGGTGGTAGCGCAGGCAGGTCAGATCGCGCCAGCAGCTGTCGCCGCGCAGTTTGATCAGTCCGGCGCCGAATTCGACCCGGAAGACCAGCCAGCGGATCAGCCAGAGGACGGGGGTGGGCGGCGCGGTGTCGGCGTTGCCGAGGAACGCGGCGAGCGAACCGGCTTCGAGCAGCAGCGACTCCCACCCGAAGGAGTACCAGGTCTGCCCGACGTTGACGATGGAGAGGTAGAGGCCCCAGAGCACCGCCCACAGCAGGATCGACGCCCAGAGCGGGACGGCGTCGCCGAGTCCGGCCGCGACGGCGGCGGCCAGCGCGGCGCCGCTCCAGGCGACGGCGGCGAAGAAGCGGTCGCTGTAGTGGAGGTGGAAGAGCCCCGGTGCCCGGCGGAACGGGACGCGGGCGGTGAAGTGCGGCACCGGCAGCATGCCGTCGGTGCCGATGAGCGCGCGGAACTGCGCGGCGGCGTTCAGGAATCCGATCAGGTAGAGGCCGGCGAGCAGGCGCTGGACGAGCAGTCGGCTCAACCAGTAGTCGGGGGCGGCGAACCAGTCCATCCAGTCCATGCGGCCCATGCCTACCACCGGTGGCCCGTCGGCGGGCCCGGCCGGGCAGCGGGCCGCGGGCGGTTCACCCGCTCGCCCCCGGAACGACAGCGTGGCGGGGAGCCTCTCCTCGGGGGTGAGAGGCGCCCCGCCACGGTGGTGGGCGGTACGGGTGCTGCTGCGGGCGGGTGTGCCCGCGGGCCGTGCTGCCGCGCACGAGCGGCGGTCGGCCGCTCAGTTCGGCAGGACGGGTCCGGCCCCGCCGGCGATGCCCGGCCGGCCGGCCCCGGGGGTGGCGGCGCTCTGCTGGAGCCGGTCGACCAGCAGCGCGGCCAGGGTGCCGAGTTCCTCCTCGGTGCGGGTCTGGGCGGTGACGTCCATGCCGACGGTGAGGACGCCGTTGACCTGACCGGTGCGGGCACCCCGCAGCGGGGTGCAGGTGAAGCTGAAGACCTGGGCGCGCTGTGCGTCGGGACCGCCGGACTGGATCCGGGCGTTGTTGAGGACGGTGGCGCGACCGGTGTGGTACGCCTCCGTGACGGCCTGCTGGAGGCCGGCCGCGCCGAGCTGGGGGTAGGCCGCGCCGATCGCGCCGTACGCCACCGGGACGCCGAAGGTCTCGGCGTGCTGGGCGTTGGCGTAACGGATCTCCTGGCCGGGGCAGTCGGTGAGCAGGATGGGGAACGGGGAGCCGTCGAAGGCCGCGAACATCTCCTGCTGCTGGGCGAGCAGGTTGTCGCGCAGCCGGATCTCGGAGAGCAGCGCCTCGGCGAGGTGCTGGATGTCGCGCAGTCGCTCGCGCCCCCACTGCCGGGGTTCCCGGTCGAGGACGCAGACGGTGCCGATGACGGTGTTGGTGTCGTCGACGAGCGGGGCGCCGAGGTAGGCCCGGACGCCGAGTTCGTCCACGACCGGGTTACCGGCGAACCGGGGGTAGGCGAGGATGTCGTCCAGGGCGAGGGGTGAACGCTGGGCGACCACGTGCGGGCAGAAACCGTGGCTGAGCGGCATCTCCCGGGTGGGGAGGTCGAAGGCGATGCCGCGGTCGGCCCAGGAGGCGCCGTCGTCGGTGGCGAGATCGGACGAGTTTGGCGGAATGTAGAGCCCCCGGAACATCTGGCGCTCGTCGTTGATGAAGTTGACCATCGCGATGGGAGCCCGCGTGATACTGGCTGCCAGGTGAGCGAAGCGGTCGAAGGCCTCGTCCGCGGTGGCTTCGTTGAGACCCAGGCCGCGCAGCCTGCGGGTCCGCTCGGATTCCCCGGCAGGACCCGGGAACTGGCCTTGAGTGCTCATCACATCAGTCATGGCGCACATGTAATCAGACAATCGAGAACCACGGTGGAACCGGGACTGGGCCGCCCTCCTTGCTGATGAACAGTCAAAGCAGCATGTGAGCGACCCACTACAGGTCGACAGAGCGGGGGAAGCACACTCCCCACCCGGCGCGGTGGCAAAACCCGTCACCAGTGCGCCACTGGGCGAACGGGCCGAATCCCGCCAATCCAAGATCCACTAGCTGTGCACCCCGTGCGCACATATGACAATGAGCCCTGCCGAAGACACGGACGGTAGTTCCTGTGCCCCATGGGAGAACCGGTCCTCATGTCCGCATGCACCGATGGCTCTCGAAGCGATCGGCACCGCCACCCCTCCACACCCCCACCCGAGCTCCCTGGGGGAGCGGCCGGAGCGGCATCTACGGCGCGAACGGAGGCACGACGCCCACCGGAACGAGAGGACCAGACATGGCGATGGACTACTTCACCGACGAGCGGCACGAGAGCCTCCGGGCGGAGGTCCGTGCGTTCGCGGAGAAGGAGGTACGTCCTCAGGTGGCCCGGATGGAGGCCGACCGGGAGATCGAGTTCGGACTCTCGCGGGAGATCGCCCGCCGCGGCTGGATCGGCGTCACGATCCCGCGCGAGTTCGGCGGCCTGGGCCTGGGACACCTCGCCAAGACCATCATCGTGGAGGAACTGGCCCGGGTCAGCGGCGCGATGGGCGCCGTGGCCCAGGCCTCGCAGCTCGGCGTCGCCAAGGTCATCCACTTCGGTTCGGACGTCCAACGGCGCAAGTGGCTGCCCAAGTTCGCGTCCGGCGAGGCCCTGCCGACGATCGCGGTCACCGAGCCGGAGTCCGGCGGCCATGTGCTCGGCATGGCCGGCACCGCCCGCCGCGAGGGCAACGAGTACGTGCTCAACGGCCGCAAGGTGTTCGTCGGCAACTCGCACATCGGCGACGTCCACGGCGTGGTGTTCCGCACCGGCACCGGCAGCAGGGGGCTCTCCGCTTTCCTGGTCGAGAGCGACCGGCCCGGCTTCCGCACCGGCACCGCCGGCACCCAGGGCGGCCTGCACGGCTTCAGCTTCGGCGAGCTCGTCTTCGAGAACTGCCGCATCCCCGCCGGCAACCGGCTCGCCGAGGAGGGGCAGGGCCTCGACGTCGCCTACTCCTCCTCCACCCTGTACGGCCGGCTGAACCTGGGCGCGGTGGCGCTCGGGATCCACACCGCCGTGGTGGAGGACACCGTGCGCTACGCCGAGGAACGGGTGCTCTACGGCCAGCCGATCAACCAGCTCAACAGCATCGCGCTGAAGCTCGGCGAGATGCAGTCCCGGCTGATGACGGCCAAGTTGACCGCGTACCACGCCTCCCACCTGCTGGACCACGGCAGGACCTGCGACGCCGAGCTGATGAACGCCAAGCTCATCAACACCGAGTACGCGATGGACTCGGCGCGCCAGGCGATGGAGATCTTCGCCGCGCGCGGCACCCAGGAGGAGCACCAGGTCTTCCGCTACCTGCGGGACGCCACCCACATCTTCGCCCCGGCCGGCACCTCGGACGTGCAGAAGCTGCGGCTCGGGCAGGTGGCGGCGGGCACGTACGGCAAGCAGTGGTCGGCCGAGCTGTCCGACCTGACGAGCTGGGCGTGGACCGAGCTCAACCAGCTGGAGGACGAGGCGCCGTCGATGCAGGAGCAGATCGGGCGGCGGGGCCGGGCCATCCGGGCCGGCGGCCGGGTGGTGCCGCTCGCCGCGGCGGGCTGATCCGGGGCGGGCCCGTCGGGGCGGGCTGCGCCGGGAATGGTCGCTGTTCAGGACGGTGGCGAACCTTCGGCACAGCCACCGCTTGACCTGTTCCTGACGGCTCTTCGGGAGACCCGCCCGGTCTCCCGGGGAGCCGCTCCGCCCGCACGGCGACCGCACTGAGCTGCGGCATTCCGTCGGCGAACACTTCGACCGGAACCGGTCGGCCCCGCCAGCAACCGTTCACATATCGTCAGTTGATGTTGCGACGAGGGCACCTGGGACTGATAGGTTTCCTGCCGTCGGCGGCCGCACTGCACCCCGCCCGGACGGTGACACCACGTCACCCCGTCCGGCGACCCCGGCCTCGGCGCCCTGAAGCCCGACCGGGCCGCTCGGGTCGAACCCGCCGTCCGGCCCCGAGACCCGGCCTGCAACTCGGCCCTGCAACAAGGAATCAGATGCCAGGCATATCGGCCCCCCGCACGGGGCACCGCGCCGGCCGGTCCGGCTCCCTCCGCAGCTCGCTCCTCGCCCTCGTACTGGTCCCCTGTGTGGGCCTCGCCGCCGCCTGGGGATACGCCGCCTACCTGCTGCGCGGCACCGCCGACCGCACCGCGCTGCTGGCCGGAACCGCCGTCGTCGCCCTGGTGCTGCTGGTCAGCCTGGTCCGCGGCATCCGGGCCGCCCGGTCCCTCTCCGCCCGGCTGGCCGAACTGCGCACCGACACCCTCGCACTCGCCCAGCAGGAGATCCCCGAGGTCGTCGGACGCCTGCGAACCGGTGAACCGGTGCCCGCCCCACCCACCTGGGCGCCGTCCCGGCGGGTCGGCGACGAGGTCCAGCAGACCTCCGACGGCCTGGCCGCCGTCCGCCAGGCCGCCGTCGCCGCCATCGTCCACCAGGCCCAGGGCCGCGAGGGGACGAAGAAGGTCTTCCTCAACATCGCCCGCCGCACCCAGATCCTGATCCACCGGCAGATCAGCATGCTCGACGCGCTGGAGCGCGAGCACGAGGAACCCGAGCTGCTGCGCGAGCTGTTCGCGGTCGACCACCTGGCCACCCGGATGCGGCGCAACGCCGAGAACCTGGTCATCCTCGGCGGTGCGCTGCCCGCCCGGCGCTGGCGCAACGCGGTACCGATGGTCAACGTGCTGCGCAGCGCCGTCTCCGAGACCGAGAACTACGCCCGGGTCGTCGTCCAGGGCGTGCCGCGCACCTCGCTCAGCGGACAGGCCGTCGCCGACGTGATCCACCTGGTCGCCGAGCTGATCGAGAACGGCACCACCTTCTCCCCGCCGTACACCCAGGTGCAGGTCTCCGCGCAGGAGGTCCCCAAGGGCCTGGCGGTCGAGGTGGAGGACCGCGGCCTCGGCATGACCGAGGAGGAGTACGAGCGGCTCAACGAGTACCTGGCCAACCCGCCCGAGCTGGACGTCTCCGCGCTCGGCGACGACCTGCGGCTCGGCCTGTTCGTCGTCGCGCGGCTGGCCGCCCGGCACGACATCCAGGTCACCCTGCGTCCCTCACCGTACGGCGGCACCCGGGCCGTGGTGCTGGTGCCCGCGACGCTGCTGGAGCAGGCGGAGCGGCCGGCCACGGTGCCCGGGCTGCCGTCCGGCGCGCGCGTCACCCGGACCCCGGTGCCCGAACAACGGTCCGCGGACGGCGACTTCGGGGACCTCGGCGCGGCCGACGGGGAGCTGTCGGGGGCGCTCGCGGGGGTGCTCAGCGGACTGCTCGGGAGTGCGCCCGCCGCGCCCGGTGCTGCCGGGGATCCTGCTGCGGGCGGTGCCGCTGACCCGACGGGCCCTGCGGCCGGTGCGGCCGGTGCGGCTGGAGCGGCTGGTGCGGTGCACGGCGGGATCGTCGGCGGCGAGCTGATCGAGCGACGGGACGGTGCGGGTGGCCCGGCCGTCCCGGACAACGGCGGACTGCCGGTCGGCGCCTCGATCCCCGGACTGCCCGGTGCCGTGGTGGTGCCCAGGCTGGCGATGCCGCGCCCGTACGACCCGCCGGCCGATCCGATGGACCCGATCGGTCCGACCGATCCGGCGGGCCAGGCCGGTCCGTCGGCGGGCCTCGCCGCCGAACGGCTCGCCGGCGGGGCCGGTGACCTGGCCGCCGACCTCCGGGCGGACGTCACCCCCAGCCACGAACGCCCGCGGGAGGACCACGTGGAGCACGGCCCGGACGGTGAACTGCGCACCCCGCGGATCCTGCCGCAGCGGGTCCGCAACGCCAGCCTCGCCGAGCAGCTCCGCGAGGCCAACGCGCCCGGCGGGACGGTGCCGCCGGTGGCGTCCCCCTCCGCACCGGCCGGTCCGCGCCACGGCGAGGCCGACGACCCCTCTCCGGCCCGGTCCCGCGCCACCATGGCCGCCATCCAGCGCGGCACCCGGACTGCGCGCGAGGCCGGTACCGAGCCCAACCCGCCCGCCACCGCCCCCCACCCGGCCGCGAGCTCCGCCGCCGGGGAAGCCGCGGAAGCCTCCGCCGTTCAGGAACCCAAGGAACAGCAGCGATGACGCAGCACACCGACACCCAGCGCGACCTCAACTGGCTGCTGGACCAGCTGGTGGCGCGGGTACCCGAGACCCGGCACGCCATCGTCCTCTCCGAGGACGGCCTGCTGGTCGGCACCTCCCAGGGCCTCGACCGGGCCGACGCCGAGCACCTGTCCGCCGTCGCCTCCGGCCTGCAGAGCCTGGCCCGCGGCGCCGGGCACCGCTTCAACGGCGGACGGGTCCGGCAGACCGTGGTCGAGATGGACCAGTTGTTCCTGTTCGTCACCACCGCCGGGCAGGGCGCCCGGCTGGCCGTCCTCACCAGCGAGCAGGTGGACGCCGGGCTGATGGCCTACGAGATCAACATGCTGGTCAAGCAGGTCGGCCAGTACCTCACCGCGGCGCCGCGCAGCGACGCGGGCCAAGGCGGCGCGGGTGGCGGTGCGTGACCACCGCCGACGCCGACGAGGGCTGGTTCTACGACAAGGAGGCCGGCCATCTGGTCCGCCCCTACGCGATCACCAACGGGCGCACCGGCCCGGTCCGTGACGGCTTCGCGCTGATCACCCTGGTGGTCACCGCCGACCCGCGCGCCGACACCAGCCGGTTGACCCCCGAGCCGGCCGCGATCCTCGACATGTGCCGCGAACGCCCGCTGGCCGTGGCCGAGATCGCGGCCAGCATGGACCTGCCGGTGAGCGTGGTCAAGGTGCTGCTGGACGACCTGGCGGAGGCCCGGCTGATCCTCACCCGGGCCCCGGTCCAGCTCGCCGAGGCCCCGGACATCTCGCTGATCCAGGCCGTGATCGAGGGCGTCCGACGGCTCTGACCGGCCGGCCGCCCCGCCCGCCGAACCGCCACCGACCCGCCTCGAAACTCCCAGTTCCCTTCCAGGAGACCCGAATTGACGACCAAGAGCCTGGTGCCGGGCGCGGTCAAGATCCTCGTCGCCGGCGGCTTCGGCGTCGGGAAGACCACCATGGTCGGCTCGGTCAGCGAGATCGAACCGCTGCAGACCGAGGAGCGGATGACCCGCGCCAGCATCGGGGTCGACAGCCTTGAGGGCGTCCAGGGCAAGTCCACCACCACGGTGGCGATGGACTTCGGTCGGATCACCGTCCGCGAGGACCTGGTGCTCTACCTCTTCGGTACGCCCGGGCAGTTCCGGTTCTGGTTCATGTGGGACGACCTCGCCCTCGGCGCGCTCGGCGCGATCGTCCTCGCCGACACCCGGCGGCTCGAATCCAGCTTCGCCGCCGTGGACTTCTTCGAGCAGCGCGGCATCCCGTTCGCCATCGGCGTCAACTGCTTCCACGGCCGCCGCGACGCCACCCCGGAGGACGTCCGACGCGCCCTCGACCTCGGGCCCGAGGTGCCGGTGGTGCTGTGCGACGTCCGGGAGCGGGCGTCCAGCAAGGAGCTGCTGCTCGCCCTGCTCGACCGGGTGCACCGGGACGCACTGGCCGTCGCCCGGCGGTGAGGGCCGCAGGGCCGGGCCGGGCAGGTCGGCCGCTCGCCCGGCCGTGCCCGGCTCGCTGTTACGCCTTGGCCGGGGTGAGTTCCGCGAGCGCGTCGACCAGCGGGGCCAGCTCGGGGAGCTCGGCGGCCTGCGTCAGGGTCGCCTCCAGGGTCGCGTCGTGCACCGGCCGGGCGGCCTCCAGCAGGGCGCGGCCCTCCGGCGTCAGCTCGGTGTAGATGCCGCGCCGGTCGTCCGCGCAGAGGTAGCGGCTGAGCAGGCCACGGTCCTCCAGGCGACTCACCAGCCGGGTGGTCGCGCTGCTGCTCAGCGCCGCCGCCCGGGCCAGCTGCTGCATCCGCATGTGCCAGCCGTCCTGGCGGGAGAGCGCCTCCAGCACCGTGTACTCGACCACCGAGAGCTTGTGCTCCGCCTGGAGCGCCTTCTCCAGCGCGGTGTCGATCAGCCCGTGCAACGCGGCAAGCGTCCGCCAGCCACTGGCCCGGACCTCAGCCGCATCGTCGCGGATGCCCATGGCTCGCCTTCCCCTCGCGTCCTGTGCTGTCTACTGCTGCTTCCTCCCACAAGTATGCCAGTCGGCGCGGATTATCGGTCTCTGCAAATACTTCGGCTCGGGGACCGGCCGGTGCCTCGGCTCACGACTCGGCTTCACGGCACGGCTTCACGGCACGGCTTCACGGCGTGGCCGGGTGGGGCACCTCCTCGTCTTCCCAGGCGGCGGAGCAGAGCGCGACGGCCAGTGCCTCGGTGTAGCCGGCGGCGGCCAGCCAGGCGGTGGCGAAGGCGTCGTGGTCGTCCTGGACGATCCGGCCGAACACGTCGCGCGGCCGGTTCGCCCCGGCCGCCCGCAGACCGTCCAGCAGGTCGGCGGCCGTGGCCAGACCGGCGGCGCGCAGCAGGCCCAGGTCGGCCGCCGCCGTGGCCGGGCTCGGGGCGAGGGCCGACCGGCCGGTGGTGACCGTCTGCTCCACCCGTCGGCCCAGCACGTGCACCGGCGGGCCGACGGGCGGCGCGACGGGGAGCGGCTCCGGTGCGGGCCCGGCCGACCGCTCGACGGTCTGGAGGTCGGCGGTCTGGAGGCGCTCCAGACCGAGGTTGATCCGGCCGGCCCGGTCGCCCGGGAGGACGAGGCGGTGGGACTCCCCCCGGTCCGCGTCGGGGGCGGGGGCTGCGTCGGGGGCGGCGGCGTCCGGGGGTGTGCCGATCGCGAGCACCCGCAGCTCCGGGCGGTCGGCCCGCTCCAGCCGGCCGATCAGCCGCAACCGCAGGCCGGGGGCCGTGGCGAGCAGCGCGAGATTGGCGCGGAAGGCCAGGCCGGGATGCTCGTGCCCCGGGCGCAGCACGACCACCGGCTCGCTCCCGCCGGTACGGGTACAGGCACGGCCCAGCAGCTGGAGCGCCCCGCCGGGGCCGCTCGGGGCCGCCCCCAGCAGGGTGACGTCCAGGAACAGCAGGTCGCTCCCCGCCGGGCGGCTCTCGTACGGCAGCTCCTGCGCCGCGAGCGCTCGCGCCACCTGGGCGGCGGGCGGCTCGGACCAGAGCCGGGCCACCGGCTCCGCCGTCCAGTCCGCCCCGGCCGCGCGGACCGCCCGGACCGAGGCACCCGCCCCCAGCCGGCCGGCGACCGACCTGGTCGCACCCTGGACGGCCAGCCCGGCACGGCTGAACTCGCGGTGGCTGAGCGCCGCGTCACCCAGCCGCACCGTCCGGTTGCCCGCCCCGACGGCCAGCGGCGCGGCGGCCGCCGCATCACCGTGCGGCAGCACCTCCGCGACCGTGCTCAGCCGCCCGCCGGTGTCCACCGCCCAGCTGACCGCACCGGCGTGGGTGGCGGTCAGCACCGGCTCGGCGAACAGCCCGTACAGCCGTAGGCCGCCCTCCTCCGCGTAGCTCTGGCGGGCGGTGCCGCGCAGCGCGCCGAGCGGGGCGGAGGCGGCGGACGCCGGATCGGCGGCGAGGGCGGGGCCGGTCAGGGCGGTGGTGAGGCCGAGCAGGTCGCGCAGGACGGCGACCAGGTCCGCCAGCCGGTGGTCGGGCGCACCGGAGCGGGCCGCCCGGATCCTGGTCACCACGGCGACCGCCGCCGCGGCCGGTCGGTACAGTCCCGCCACCCGGGCCCGGTGGGCGGCGCGCAGCAGTTCGGCCTGGGACACGGCGCCCGCACCGCTCACCCCGGCGGCCAGCAGCGCGCAGGCGGCCCGGTGGAGGTGGCGGGCGGCGGCGAGTTCGGCCGGGGTCAGGGCGGCGGGCTCGGGCGGCTCGGTGGCCGTCGGTTCGTCGCCCCCGGGCTCCGTCGGGACGGAGGCCGTCGGTACCGAAGCCGTCGGTACGGGCTCCGGCGGTACCGAAGCCGCCAGTGCGGGCTCCGTCGGCTCGGGGGCCTCGGCCAGCGGGCAGAGGGTGACGGCGGCGGCGCGGTGCACGCAGGCCGGGGCCAGCAGGCAGCCGCACCGGACGTCGTCCGGGCCGACGACCACCCCGCCGGGGGCGTGCAGGACGAGCGACGCCTCCTCGTCGACCGGCACCCGCCACTCGTCGCCGGACCGGCTCACCGGCCGCTGCGCCAGCTTCGCCACCGCGGCGTCCAGCCGCTTCTGCAGGCGGGCGCTCAGCCCGGACACCACCTCGGCGACCACCTCGGGCCGGACGCCCGGCCAGTCGTTCTCACACGTCGTCGCGCTCATCGCACCTTCTCCCCCACCCAGCGGGCCAGTTCCCATGGACTCAGTGCCGCCACCGGCATGCCGGCCGCGACCAGTCGGCCCGCGACCGCCTTCGAGTACCGGGCCGTCCCGGTGTCGTCCAGCGCCGCGCAGCCGAGCAGGTGCACTCCGGAGTCCACCAGCGCCCGGGTCTCGGCGAGCAGCCCGTTCACCGGGCCGCCCTCCTCGAAGTCGCTGACCACCGCGATCAGCGTCCGCGACGGCACCGTCACCAACCCGCGCGCGTAGCGCAGCCCGGTCGCGATGCTGGTGCCGCCGCCGACCCGCACCTCCAGCAGCAGGCTCAGCGGATCCGCCACCCGCTCCGTCAGGTCGAGCACCTCGGTGGAGAAGGCGACGAAGTGGGTGGTCAGCGAGGGCACCCCGGCCAGGATCGAGGCGGTGAGCGCCGCCCAGACCGTGGACGCCTCCATCGACCCGGACACGTCCACCACCAGGATCAGCCGCCAGTCGTTGGCCTGCCGCGCCCTGGTCCGGAACACCGGACGCTCCGGCACGATCAGGGTGCCCTCGCCGTCCGGTCCGGGACGGGCGGTGGCCAGGTTGGCCCGGATGGTCCGGTGCAGGTCCAGCCCGCCGCCCGGGCGCCGGGACGGGCGCGGGACGCTGATCCCGGTCAGCGCCGGGCGCAGCCTGGTCGCCAGCTCCCGGCTCAACTCGTCCACCAGTCTCCGCACCAGCGGACGCAGCCCGGCCACCCGGGCCTCCGGCAGACCGCCCGCGTGGTCCAGCACCGCGCGCAGCAGCTCGACGGACGGGCGGACGGCGGACGGGTCGATCGCCTCCAGGACGTCCGTCCGGCCCTGGGCGACCGCGGCGGCCAGGACCTCCTCCCGCACCCCCGGGCCGAACAGCGCCTCCAACTCCTCGGCCCACTCGCGCACCCCCGGGAACGGCGTCTCCCGGCCACCGCCCCGCCCGCCCCGGCCGGCCCGGTCGTCCAGGCCCGGGCCGGAGCCCTCGCCGTGCCCCCGGCCGTACAACTCGTCGAGGGCGGTGGCGAGTCGGGCACCGCGGCCGGTCAGGCCGCCCGTCCCCGGGCGGCCGAGCAGCAGCCGCCAGCGCTCGGCGGGAGCGAGGGCGTGGCCGGTGGGCGAGGACTGCCCGGCGGGCACCGGGACGGGCCCCGGCTCGCCCGGCTCGCCCGGCTCGCCCGGTCCGGCCGCGGGAGGCAGCAGGCCCCGACCGGCCAGCACCCGGCGGGCCGCCAGGTCCGCGCGCACCCAACGGGCCACCAGCGCGGGGTCGGTCTGCTCCGGCAGCGCGGCCAGCCGCGAGCCGAGGCGCTCCTCGACCAGGGACAGCAGGCGGTCACGGGCGGCCGGGCTGAGCGTGTCGAAGCCGCCGCGCAGCGCGGGCAGCCGGTCCAGGAACGCGGCGTCCGACAGCGAACCGACCCGTTCCAGCAGCGGTTCGAGCGCCTCGGGCGCACTGTCGAAGAGGCCCTCTGCGGCCGTCAGCACCCCGACCAGCAACCGGCCGAGCACCTGCCGCGCCCGTACGTCCGTCGCCCCGTCCACCCAGGACGCGGCCCGCCCGCCGAAGGCCTCGGCCGGCTCCTGCCCGAGCAGCACCCGGACCGCACCGGCCGCACCCCGCACCAACGGGCTTCCCCGCTCGGCGAGTTCACCCAGGACATGGCCCAGGCGCACCCCGCCGGACCGGTCCGCCCGCCGCGCCAGCTCCACCAGCGCCCGCGCGTCCCCGGGATCGTCCGACCCGCCCAGTCCCTCCACCTGCCGCACGGCGGCCGCCGTCAGCACCTCCACCGCCTCCTCGAACGGGGTGGACCGGTCCACGCGGACGGACTCGGCGTCGACCGGTGGAAGGGCCGGATCCGTGGTCGGGAAGTGGCCGGCGGTGAGCCGGTCGAGGAGGGCGAGGCCGTCCAGCAGGTCGGGGAGGGTGGCGCCGGCGGGAAGGGTGGCGGTGAGTTGGCCGAGGCGGGTGGTGGTGAGGGCGGGGAGGGCGCAGGCGGCGGCGTCGGCGAGGCCGTCGATGACCTCGCGCGGGGTGGGGTCGTCGGTGAGGTGGGCGCGGAGGAAGCCCTCGGCGGCCTGGGCCGGGGTGACCCCGCGGGTGCCGGCGACGGTGAGGAGGGCGGCGACCGTCGGGGTCCAGTGGGGGCGCCAGCGGGTGCCGAGGGTTTCGGTCCCGCCCGGCCCGGTGGTGGGGACGGGATCGGCGTAGGGGACGCCGCAGGCGGTGAGGCGGTGGAAGAGGATCTCGCGGCGGCGGTCCAGGGGGCTGCGCAACGGGTCGAGCCGCAGTTCGCGCGGGCCGGGGTCGGCGGGACCGGGGAGGCCGAGTTCGGCGAGGAGGCTCTCGACGGCCGGGGCGAGACCGCTGCGCGGGGCGGCGGGGGTCGGGCGCCCGGTGCGGGTGCCGACCAGGACCTGTTCGAGGGCGCGGGCGACGGCCCGGCCCCGGCCGAGGGGTTCACCCTGGGCGAGGACGGTCTGGACGGCTTCGACGAGTTCGCCGCGACCGGGGGCGGCGTGGCCGCGCAGGCGGGCGAGGTCGCCGGCCAGCCGGACGATCTCACGGGCGTCGGCCGGGCCGGAGGGGTGGTCCTGGGTGCGCAGCGCGGCGCAGATCCGGACGGCGGTGGTGGTGAGGGCCTCGGCGAGGTACTGCGGGTCGCCCCCGGCGTCGAGGACGGTGTGCTGCCACTCCGGGTCGCGGATGCCCGCGGGGTAGCCGGAGCGGGCGTCGAGCAGCGGGTAGGTGTACGGGATCAGGGAGAGCACGTGGCCGGGGTCGTCCGGACCGGGCGGCTGCTCGGGGGCCGTCGGCCCGTCGAGCAGGGCGGGGGCGTGGAAGGCGCCGACCACGACGGCGGTCCGGCGCCCGTCGGCGGTGGCCGCCCGGATGCGGGCCCGCATCCAGGCTTCGCGGCGCAGGTCGTACGGGTCGACGCCGGGGCCGGTCTCCGCGTCGTGGCGCAGCCCCCAGCCGACCAGCAGGGCGGCGCGCCGGACGGCCTCCGGGGTGGAACCGGGGGCGGCGGTCTCGACCAGGCGGTCCCACAGGTCCTCGTCGGAGGCGCGGCCGGTGAGGCGGTGGCGCAGCGCGTCGGCGACGCCGGGGGTTGCCGGGCCGTCGGGGCCGTCGGGACCGGCGCGGTGGGCGGTGGAGCGGTGGCCCGCGCGGTGGGCTAGCGGAAGGTCGCAGGCGATGGCCTCGACGCCGTTGCGCCGGGCCCAGCGCAGGGCGACGAGTTCCGGGGAGAAGTCGGCGAACGGGTAGAAGGCGAGCCCGCCGGAGCCGTCGGAGGGCCCGGAGCCGTCGGAGCGCCCGGACGGGGCGGCGGCGAGGGCCACCGGGGCCTCGGTCGCCTCGTCGGCGAGCAGGTCGAGCCAGGGCTGGAACTCGGCCGGTAGTTCGACCAGGACGACCTCGGGCCGGGCGGTGTCGAGCAGCGCGGGCAGGACCGCGCTGAGGGAGGGCGCGTGGTGGCGCACGCCGATCAGGTAGGGCCCGGGCCGGTCGGTACCGGAGCCGGCCAGCCGCTCCGTCTCGGCACGGACGTCGGGGTCGGTACCGGGGCTGGCGCCGGGGCCGGGGACGGGGCCGACCCCGGGCTGCACCGCGCTGCTCGTCATCGTCAGGCCTCCAGCGCCGAGCGGAGGTCCCACAGGGTGCGCCAGGTGGCGGCGCCCTGCTCGGCGCGACGGCGGACCGGGCCGTCCCAGTAGCCGAGCAGCCGGGCGGCGTCCGCCGGGTCGTCCTTGCGGACGACGCCGAGGAGTTGGCCGGGCAGGCGGCCGAGGAGGTCGCCGCCGTCGGGCAGGTAGGCCGCGGTGACGCCGAGCGCGGTGGCGACCGAGACGGCCTCGGCGGTGCTCATCACGGTGGACGGGCGTTCGACCTCCCAGCCCTCGGTGGAGCGGCCGGTGCGCAGGTCTCGGAAGGCGGTGACCAGGGCCTCCAGGACGGCGTCGTCGACGGCGTAGCCGGCCCCGGCCCGGGCGACGGCGGTGGTGGACTGCCGGCGGACCAGCTCGACCTCGGCGGCGAGGCTGCCGATCGGGCCGACCGTCTCGAAGTTGAACCGCCGCTTGAGGGCGGCGGACATCTCGCTGACGCCCTTGTCCCGCAGGTTGGCGGTGGCGATCAGGGTGAAGCCGGCGGCGGCGTGCAGCTGGCCGTCCGGGGTGCCGGCCAACTCCGGTACCGCGATGCGCCGTTCGGAGAGCAGCGAGACCAGGGCGTCCTGCACCTCGGGCAGGCAGCGGGTCACCTCCTCGACCCGGGCGACCGCCCCGGTGGTCATCGCGGTGAGCACCGGGGAGGGGACGAGGGCTTCGCGGCTGGGGCCCTTGGCGAGCAGCAGGGCGTAGTTCCAGCCGTACTTGAGCTGGTCCTCGGTGGTGCCGGCGGTGCCCTGGACGGTGAGCGCGCTGGTGCCGCAGACGGCGGCGGCGAGCAGTTCGGAGAGCATCGACTTGGCCGTACCGGGCTCGCCGACGAGCAGCAGGCCGCGCTCCCCGGCGAGGGTGACGACGCAGCGCTCCACCAGGGCGCGTTCACCGACGAACTTGGGCTCGATGACGAGGCCGCGGCGCCCGGCCTTGAGCTTCTCGCCGTCGCTGCCCATCACGAAGGTGACGACGGCGCGCGGGGTGAGGTGCCAGCCGGGCGGGCGCGGGCCGCTGTCGTGGGCGGCGAGGAACTCCAGCTCGGCGGCGTACTTCTCCTCGGGCGGGACGATCTGCCGGACGGGGGTCTCGGGGACGGTGACGGTGGTGCTCATCGGCGGGCCTTCCTGCGCTTGCTGGTCTGGAGCTCTTCGTAGCCGGGGGCGTCGCCGTCGAGCGTGCGCTGCCAGGCGCGGGCGAACAGTTCGGGGACGGGCAGGTGCGGCAGCACCGGCCGGTGGGTGGGCAGGTGGTACAGGGCGGCCTTCCAGGTCTCCACCGGGAGGGCGGGGGCCTTGGCCTCCTGCCAGCCGCCGGGCAGGAAGAGGCTGCGCCCGGCCCGGGCCCGCTTGGCCTCCAGCACCAGGCCGGCGGCGGCGAGTTCGGCGCGGGCGCGCTTGAGCCGGGCGGGCTTCCAGCCCGTCCAGCGGGCGGCGTTGCGGTCGGTCGGGTCGGGCAGGGCGAGCAGTTGGAGGTAGAGCGTGGCGGCGTCCTCGCCCAGGCCGTGGGCGCGGGCTGCTTCGGCGACCAGTGCGGGGACGCTGAGCTGCGGGTTCTGCAACCAGAGCGGGCCGTCGGCGGTTCCGGCTGACGGAAGGTCGACCGAGGAGGCCAGGCGCTCCGCTTCGCCGTTCAGGACGGCGCGTACGGCGGTCAGTTCGACGCCCGTCCAGTAGCCGTCGCCGAGGCCGAGGAGCAGCTCGACCAGCGGGTCGTCGGGGCCAGTGAGGCCGGCCGGGCGCAGCCAGAGCTGTTCGAGTTCGGCGTGGTAGGGGCTGAGGACGACGGCCGGACCGCAGCGGACCAGGCCGTCCGGGTCGGCGCCGCCCTCGGCGGGCAGCCCGAAGTGACCGCGCAGCACGGCGGAGACGGCGCCGCCCTTGGCGGTGCGGACCGGGCCGAGGCTGATCAGCAGCTCCGGGTCGGCGAGTCGGGCGCGCAGCGCGGCGGCGCTCTCGGACAGCGGCGGGCGCAGCGGACTGTCGGCGGGCAGGTGGTAGGCGAGCCAGCGCAGGGCGTCGATCGTGCCGGCGACGTCTCCGTTGCCGGGCGCGGCCGTCGCGTCCTGGGGCTCCAGTTGGGGCGTGCTCCGGCCTTCGGTGATCAGCCGGTAGGTGGTGGTGCGGGTGAGCCACGGCGTGCGGCTGGGGTTGAGCACCGCCTCGATCCGGCCGACGGGCACGCCCTGGACGCCGGGCAGCAGTTCCTCGGGGAGGGTGACGAGCCGTCCGAAGTGCCGGAGCCAGGCGGCGGCGCCGGCCGCGAGGTCGGGCCCCTCCGTCCACAGGCGCTTCGGGTCGTCGGTGGGCACCAGGGCGCCCCAGACGTCGGCGAGCGCGTTCTGGTCGTGCCCGCGCAGCCAGGCGTGGGCGGCCTTGACCTCGGCGGACTTGAGGCCGTGTTCGGCCGGCACCTCGACGTTGCCCCAGTGCAGGAGGCCGGGCGGCGGGCAGAGCAGCAGGGTGGCCCGGGCGGTGCCGATGCCGGTGAGTTCGGCGAACGCGGCGGCGAGCGCGGGCTGCCAGGGGACGCTGCCGCGCAGGGCGGCGACCCGCCAGAACTTGGCGGCCCAGGCGGCGCTGACCCGCTCCTCGGTGCTGCGCTCGGTGACGGTGGTGAAGTGGGCGACCGGACCGAACTCGCCGCTAGGGTCGTGGTCGACGGCGAGCCAGTGCACGGTCCCGTCCTGGCGCTGGTAGCGGTGGCCGAGGATCACCACGGTGCGGTCGCCGTGCCGCAGCACCTCGCCCTGGCGGAAGTCCGTCGGCCGCACGCCGCCCTTGGCGCGCTCGTCGGTCTCGGCGAGGAGGACCGCGCGCAGGGTGGCGCCGCGGTCGGCGAGCGGGCCCTTGGTGAGTTCGCCGAGCAGCAGCACCAGCGAGGAGCGGTGTGCCGCCGGGGTGAGCGGGTTGGCGATGGCGTGGGCGAGGACGTCCACCCGGCCGAGCAGGTGCAGCCAGCCCTGGTTGGCCTCGCCGCCCCGGAGGGCCACGGTGGCCGGGGTGGTCCAGCCCTCGCCGTCGGCGGCGGGCGGGGCGGCGAGCACGGCGCTGACCGCGCGCAGGTTGTTGAGCGTCCAGTGGCGCTCGGCGGTGCCCCAGGAGTTGCCGAAGCCGGTCGTCTCGGGCAGGACGGCGCAGACGGCGTCGCGCAGTTCGTGGTCGCGGCCGTGCTGGGGCCGCCACTCGGCGGCCTCGGCCTTGCTCGGCCGGTCGGCCTCCGGCTGCGGGACGAACCGGGCGACCCGGTCGAGCAGGTCGGCGGCGGCGCGGGCGAACCCGGCGACACCGGCGAGCAGCAGCGGGTGCCCGATCCCGGGCAGGGCGGCGCCGACCGCCTCGACCGGCAGGCTGTTGCGGGCCTCGCCGCGCTGGGCGAGCGGGCGCCGGACGCCCTGGACGGTGAGCCAGCGCTGCTCGTCCGCCGGGACGGGCTCGGCGTCCTCGGGCCAGGCGAGGTCGATCAGCCGGGCGGCCTGCTCGGTGGTCAGGGCGCGCAGCACCCGGGAGCCGGCCTCGTCGCGGGGCCGCAGGGCGTGCCAGTGGTCGAACGGCGGGATCAACGCGGTGCCGGCGGCGGAGAGTTCGCCGGCGCGACAGGAGCGCAGGTCGGCGGTGCGGTCGGAGCGGTCCGCGAGGTCGGGCAGGCCGAGGTCGAGGAACTCGCCGCTGCGGCTGACCACCGGGCCCGGTGCGCCGGGCAGGGCGAGCCGGCCGACCGGGAGGACGTGGGTGTCGTCGCTCCCGTGCATCGGCAGGACGAGGCGTTGTCCGTCGGCGGTGAAGGTGGTGACGGCGCGCCCGGGCTCGCGGCGGATCCAGCTGCCGAGCACGGTGCCGTCGGTGCCGAGCGGGGTGCCCTCCAGGCCGGGCTGCATCGGCAGCAGCCGGGCGCTGTCCGCGACCAGCCGGCCGGCCGAGGCGGTGGCGGCGATCAGGGGCGGCTCGGCGGCCCGGCCCAGGGTGCCGGTGGCCGGGTCGAGTTCACGCAGGACGGGGGTGCCGTCCTGGGCGTGGCGCACCGTCCAGTACCCGGTGCCGTCGCCGAGGACGGGGTGCTCCTCGGGCAGCCGGGTGTCGCCGGGGTGCAGCGGGCGGGCGCCGGTGGTGCGGCCGCCGCCGGGCAGCGGGAGCGAGGTGTCGTCCGGGTGGTGGTCGCCGTAGTGGTAGCCGGCGATGGTGCGGCCGGCGAGTTCGAAGACCTGGTCCGGTCGGCCGGACCAGTAGGCCTTCTGCTGGTTGCCCTCGTACCAGACGACCAGGAGCTCGCCGTCGACCAGGCGCAGCCGGACCCGGTTGCGCACGCCCGACAGCGGGGGAACCCGCAGGGTGTGCTCCAGCAGGACGCCCTCCGGGCCGACCACCAGGGCGCGGTTGTGACGGAGGAGGACGAGGTACGGCCAGGCGTCCTCGACGACCAGGCCGTTCAGGCCCTGGCGGCGGTGGCCGGGGGCGGTGACCGGGAGGGCGTCGGGGGCGGGCGGGTCGGCGAGCGCGGTGAGCGCCTCCTCCAGGGCGGGCCAGCCGAGTTCGTCCAGGATGCCGGCGCCGAGGGCGCGGGTGAGCAGCCCGGTGACGTCGAGCGCGGCGATCCGCTCGGCGACGGCCGGGGCGACCGTGCGGATGGCGGTGCGGTGCAGGGTGAGCGAGCGGACCAGGTCGGCGGCGCCGGCCAGGCCGCGGATGGCGTCGAGGTCCGCGGCGCGCTCCTCGGCCCACTCCCGGAACAGCTCGTTCAGCAGCGGCAGGACGGCGGCCTGCTGCTGGACGGCCGTCTCCCAGGCGGCCGGGGCGGACCGGCGCAGCAGCGGCCGGAAGCGGTCGTCGGCGGCGACGGCCGCGAGGGTGGCGCTGTCGGGGCCGCTCTGCCCGATCCAGCCGCGCAGGTCGATGCCCAGGCCGGCCGGCGGGTCGGCGACCGGGACGCCCGCGGCGAGCAGGACGTCCAACAGGTCGAGCCGGGTGTGGCCGGCCCGGATGCCGGTGAACAGGTCGACCGGGACGGCGTCGGCGCGCAACCGCTCGACCATCCGGCCGACCAGGGCGACGGAGGCGGGGCAGCCGGGCCGGCTGCCCCAGCCGCGGCCGAGGTGGTGGCACCAGCGCTGGAGCCAGGCGGCGGCCGGCTCGGCGCCCTCGGCGCGCGGGCCGGTGAGCAGGTCCTCGGCGCCGGTGGCGGCGAGCACCTCCAGCCAGACGGCGTCGTGCCGGGCGGAGTCGTCGGCGGAGGAGGCCGGGTCGGGCAGTAGCTCCAGCAGCCGGGCGCGGACCTCGGCGTCGCCGCGGCCCAGCTCGATCAGCGTGCCGTGCCAGGACTTCCAGAACGCGGCGGGCGCCCGGTTGACCGCCGGGGAGGCCAACAGCTCGGCGAGCAGGGCGCGTTCGTGCTCGGCGCGGTCGAGCCCGGCGGCCTTGACGAGGGCGCGGGCGTCCTCGGCGACCCCGGCGTACGGGGCCATGCCGGCCGCGGAGCGCTCGGTGCACAGCTGGCGGAAGCGCTGCCACGCGGTCTGCGGGTCGAGCCGCCCGGCGAGCTCCTTGACGTACTGGCGCAGGGACTTGACGGTGAGCGCGCCGGCCAGCGCGAACTCCAGGAAGACGGCGCGCAGCCGCTCCTCGTCCACCGGCAGGGTGTGGGTGCGTTCGGCCTCGCGGGCCTTGCCGAACCAGGCGGCGGCGTAGGTCTGGTTGCCGTGGGCGAGGAAGATCCGGCCGACCTCCTCGCAGAAGGTGGGCAGGAAGTGCGGGACGGCGCGGCCGAGCCGGGTGGCGAGTTCGTCGAAGCCGTCCTTGGCGGCGCCGGGCTTGGACTTGGCCTGGCGGGCCAGCCGCTCCAACTCCTTGACCAGGGCGAGCGCGTGGTGCCCGTTGGCGGGGTCGTGGACCAGCGCCCAGGCGGGGAAGCCGAGCGCCTCCTGACGGACCTGGCCGACCTCGGCGGGCTCGGCGTCGGGGGTGAGGCCGAGGAACTCGACGGCGAGGTCCTCGGCCCGGCCGAGCGCGCCGGGGACCAGCCGGACGATCCGGCGGCCGTCGAGCGCGGGGTGGGTGTAGCCGCGGGCGGTCAGCACGTCGGCGGGGCTGTCGGGGCGGCCGGCGCCGGGCAGGGTGCCGGCCGGCAGCACGGCGCCGGCGTCGAGCAACGCCTCGGGTGCGGCGGGGCCGTGGCCCGCGGTGGTCGTGGTGGTCGGGCTGGTGGTCATGCGGCGTCGTCCTCCCCTTCGATCGTGCGGCCCGCGTACAGGGCGGCGGCCATCCTCATCCCCTCGGACCAGGCGACCGGTCCGACCTCGGCGAGCGGCAGGGCCCGGCCGTCCGGGCCGGCCCAGCTCAGCGCGCCCGTCTCGCAGGCGTCGTACTCGTAGTAGTCGCCGACCCAGACCCGGGCCTCGACCGTGCGGCCGCCCTCGGTGATCGACTGCACGGCCGAGCCGCCGCGGACCCGGCAGCCGAGCCGGGTGCAGCGGCCGATCAGCTCGCGCAGTTCGCGGTAGCGGCCGCCCGCGTACGCGGTGACCTCGGTGCCGGCCGACGGCTCCTCGGGCCGGTGCCAGACCTCGCGGTAGAGCTGCTGGACGCGCTGGGAGACGCCGAGCTCGACGGCGAACTCGCGCAGCTCGTCGAGGTCCGGGAGCAGCACCGGGTGGGGTATCAGCACCTCGCCGTCGGTGAGGCGCACGGTGTCGCCGTCCAGGTCGACCAGGCCGAGGCCGCGCTCGGCGTCCGCGTCGCGCAGGAAGCCGGCGACGGCGCCGTCCGGGCCGGTGACCACGACGTCCCGCAGGACGGACCGCCAGGCCTCGTCCGGCCAGACGGCGGCGAGCACGGCGGCGGGCACCGGCAGCGAGCGCACCATCCACCGCTCGACGTCCTCCTGGCAGCGCCGCTCGTGCGCGGCGAGCCATTCGGCGAGCTGCTTGAGCTGGGTGACCACCGGGTCGTCACCGAGCTTCGACGGAAGGGACTTGAGTTCGCGGCCCGCCGCGTTGCGGCACACCACCCTGCCTTCTCCGTCGAGCGCGACGCGGTACCCTCCCGCGCCCGTCTCCACCCATGCCACGGCCGTACTCCTCCCACCGGGGAACATCGTTCCGATCAGCCTGTTGACCAGCGATGCGAGGAACGTAGCGAGGGGTACTGACAAGCCGACGGTCGGGGGGAGCTCGCCGAGGGGCAGGGGAGTTGAAACCACTCGAACGAGTGGTCGATCGGATACGAGCGACGGCCCCGGCCCACGCCGGACACCGAACGCGCCGGACGCTCCGAACACCGAACGCTCCGGACACCGAACGCTCCGGACGCCGAACGCGCGAAGGCGGCGCCACCCCGGGTGGGGTGACGCCGCCCGTCCGCGGCGACGGCGCCCTCAGCCCAGCGGCGCCCGCGGCACGATGACCGGCGCCCCGTCGTCCGGCGCGGCCAGCACATGGCTGTCGATGTCGTACAGCGCCCGGACCAGCGGCGCGTCCACCACCTCCCGCGGCGGCCCGCAGGCCACCACCGCGCCGTCCCGCAGCGCGACCAGCAGGTCGGCGTAGCGGGCGGCCGCCGCGAGGTCGTGCAGCACCATCAGCACCGTGCGCCCGCCCGCCGCGACCGCCCGGACCAGCTCCAGCACCTCCACCGCGTGGCCCAGGTCGAGCGCGCTGGTCGGCTCGTCCAGCAGCACCACCGGGGTGTCCTGGGCGAGCACCATGGCCAGCCAGCAGCGCTGGCGCTGGCCGCCGGAGAGCTGGTCGAGCCGGCGGTCGGCGAGGGCGTCGACGCCGGTGGCGCGCAGGGCGTCGGCGGTGCGCCGCTCGTCCTCGGCCGACCACTGGCGGAACAGGCCCTGGTGCGGGTGGCGCCCGTAGCGGACCAGTCCGGCGACGGTGACCGCCTCGGGGGCCTGCGGGCTCTGCGGCAGCAGCGCGACCCGGTGCGCGGCCCGGCGCGGGCCGAGCCGCCAGACGTCCTCGCCGCCGACCAGGATCCGGCCGCGGTCGGGCCGGTGCAGTCGGGCCACCGCCCGCAGCAGGGTGGACTTGCCGCAGCCGTTCGGGCCGACCACGGCCACCACCTGTCCGGCGGGCACGGTGAGGTCGATGCCGTCGAGCACCGGACGGCCGGGCCGGTACCCGGCGGTGACGCCTTGGACCGTCAACTCCATGGCGGGATCCCCCCGTCGGTCGCGAGCACTCAGGACCCGGCCAGCGCCTTGCCGAGGTCCCCGATGACGACGTCGGCCGCCAGCGGGCCGCCCCGGGTGGACCAGACCGAACCGTCCACGGTGACGGTGTGGTCGTTCTTCACCGCGTTCAACTGCTGGTAGGCGGGCTTGGACTGGACGTCCTTGAGCGCGGCCTTGCCGTCGTCGGTGAGGGTGGACAGGAACAGCCAGTCGCCGTCGATCTCGGCGAGCTTCTCCAGGCTGAGCGCCGGGCTGTGGGCGTTGCCGTCCTTGTCCTGGGCGGCCGGGCGGGTGAGGCCCATGTCGAGGGCGACCCCACTGGCGAACTGCTTCTTCTCCATCCAGCTCGGACCGGTCGGGTTCCAGCGGACGATGGAGACGGCGGCGCCCTTGTTCTTGCCGAGGTCCGCCCCGGCCTTGGTCGCCTTGGCCTGGTAGTCGTCGATCACCTTGTTGGCCTGGTCGAGCTTGTTGACGGCGTTGCCGATGCCCCGGAAGGCGAGCTTCCAGTCGTCGGTGGGCGCCATGGTGACGAGCGTGGCGGGGGTGATCTCGCGCAGCTGCTTGAGCACCTGCTCGTCCTGCATGTCACCGGCCAGGATCAGGTCGGGCTTGGCGGCGATCACTTTGTCCATCACCGGCTGCAGCAGGTTGCCGACCACCGGCACGCCCTGGACCTTGTCCTTGAGGTAGGCGGGCGGCTCGGCCAGGCCCTGGCCGTTGGTGATGCCGACCGGCTTGACGCCGAGGGCGAGCACCGCGTCCAGGTCCTCCTGGGTGAGGGTGACGATCCGCTTGGGCTCGGCGGGGACCTCGACGGCCTTGCCGGTGGCGTCCTTGACGGTGCGCTTGCCGCCGTCGGCCGCCTTCGCCGGGTCCGCGGCGGCGTTCGAGGACGGGGCGGACGACGAGGAGGAGCCGGAGGAGCCGCAGCCGGTGAGCAGGAGGGCGGCCGCCCCGGTGACGGCCAGCGCCTGGGCCGCGCGGCGGCGGACGGGGCGGAGCGGGCTCTGGGCGTACGGCATGGGTGCCTCCGGGGCAGGGGTGGTACGGGAGTTGGGCGGCGTCCGGGCGGCTGGGCGCGACGGCGGTGCCCAAAGGGACGCCCCGTTCATTAGGTTAGCCTTACCTTATGACATCGTCGCAAGCGGGCGTCCACGAACCGCCCGCCGTCCCCGAGGCCGAGGCCCCGGCCACGCCGCCGCCGGCACCCCCACGGGCCTGGCGGCACCGCACCTGGCCGGTCGCCACCGGCGCGGTCCTCGTGCTGCTCGCGCTCGCCGCGCTCTCGCTGTCGGTCGGCGCCGGCGAGGTCGGCCCCGGGCGGGTGCTGGACTACCTGCTGGACCACGACGGCGCCCGCACCGACGGCCGACTCGCCCTGGTCATCGGCGAGTTGCGACTCCCCCGCACCCTCACCGCCCTGCTGGTCGGCGCCGCACTCGGCGTCGCCGGCGCCCAACTGCAGTCCGTCACCCGCAATCCGCTCGCCGAGACCGGCCTGCTCGGCGTCAACGCGGGCGCCTCGCTCGGCGTCGTCCTCGGCGTCTCCGTCCTCGGCGTGCAGACCTCCTACGGCTACCTCGCCTTCGCCTTCGGCGGCGCCGTCCTCGCCAGCAGCCTGGTGCTGCTGATCGCCGGCAGCCGGGGTGGCGGCTCCCCCATGCGACTGGTCCTCGGCGGCTCCGCCGTCGGCGCCACCTTCGGCGGGATCACCGGCGTGCTGATCGTCAACTCACCCGAAGCGTACGACCGTTACCGGGTCTGGGTGCTCGGCTCACTGGCCGGGGTGGAGGGCTGGACCACCCTGCGCCAGCTCGCCCCCGTCCTCGGCGTCGGCTTCCTGCTCGCCCTGCTCACCACCCGGCCGCTCACCGCGCTCGCCCTCGGCGACGACCTCGCCCGCGGCCTCGGCCACCGACCCGGCGCCACCCGCGCCGCGGTCGCCGTCGCCGTCACCCTGCTCACCGCCTCGGCGGTCGCACTGGCCGGGCCGATCTCCTTCCTCGGACTGCTCGCCGGATTCCTGGCCCGCGCCCTCGCCGGGCCCCGGACCGGCCGACTCACCCTGTTCGCCGGGCTGTTCGGCGCCGCCGTGCTGACCGGTGCCGACGTGCTCGCCCGGGTGGTGGCCCGGCCGTTCGAAGCACCGGTGTCGGTCATCGTCGCCCTGATCGGCGCCCCCGCGCTGATCGCCATCGTCCGCTCCCGCCGCTCCGCCGCCCTCGCCCTCGGCGACCCGGCCGCCGAAGCCCCAGCGGTACGGCGCTCCGAACCTGGCCCGGCGGCACCCGACCCGGTGCTCCGGTACGGCGCCTGGTCGCTGCTGCTCCCCCGCCGGGCACTGCTCGCCGGACTCGGCCTGGCCGCCGCGCTGCTCGCCGCCGTGGTCGTCTCCGCGCACGCCGGGCAGAGCGAACTCGGCCTCGGCACCACCTTCCGGGCGGTGTTCGGCCAGGGCGAGCGCCTCGACGTGCTGCTGGTGCAGAAGTTCCGGCTCGGCCGGATCGTCGCCGGACTCGCCGCCGGCGCCGCCCTCGGACTGGCCGGCTGCCTCACCCAGACCCTCGCCCGCAACCGGCTGGCCACCCCCGAACTCCTCGGCGTCAACGACGGCGCGACCGCCGCCGTGCTGATCTCCGCCACCGCCTCCGGCACCTTCGGCGCCTGGTGGGCCGGCCCGCTCGGCGCGCTGGCCGCCGTCCTGGTGGTCACCCTCGTCTCCGGCGGACTCGGCGCCCGCGGCTACCGGGTACTGGTGGTCGGGCTCGCGATGTCGGCACTGGCCTCCGCCGTCATCCAGGTCGCCCTGGCCCGGCGCTCGCTCAACTCGGCCGGCTCGCTGTACGTCTGGACCTCCGGCAGCCTCAACGGGCGGGACTACGCCATCGCCACACCGGTACTGATCGGGC
Organism: Kitasatospora sp. NPDC096077; assembly: GCF_040303245.1. Classification (NCBI taxonomy): domain Bacteria; kingdom Bacillati; phylum Actinomycetota; class Actinomycetes; order Kitasatosporales; family Streptomycetaceae; genus Kitasatospora; species Kitasatospora sp. NPDC096077. The sequence continues at coordinate 75,200 of NZ_JBEOSV010000022.1, forward strand.
TCGCCGTGCTGGTGCCGATCGCCCTGGCGGTGGCCCGACGGCTGGCCGTCCTGCGCTTCGACGACAGCGTGGCCGCCTCACTGGGCGTCGACCCCGGACGGGTCCGGCTGATCTGCCTGCTGCTGGCCGTCGCCCTCGCCGGGCTCGCCGTCGGCGTCTGCGGGCCGGTCGGCTTCGTGGCGCTCGCCGCGCCCGTGCTCGCCGCACGGCTGGCCGGACCGGCCCGGGTGCCGGTACTCGGCTCCGCGCTCACCGGAGCGCTGCTCGTCGTCCTCGCGGACACCCTCGGACGGGTGCTGATCGGCGGGGTGGAGATCCCGGTCGGCATCGTCACCACCGTGCTCGGCGGGCCCTTCCTGCTCTGGGTGCTGCTCTCCCGCCGAACCGACTGAACCAGGAGTAACGAACGTTGAACACCTTGAACAACGTGAATGCCTTCCCGCTGATCGCGGCCGACCCGGACGACCCCGCGTACCGGCTGGTCACCTTCGTCTCCGAGGAACAGGACTGCGACGGCGTCCTCGCCCTACTGCACACCGTCACCGACAAGGACCGGCACGCCGGAGACCTCACCCCGCACCTGATGCGGCGCCGCAACGGCCGCTGGGAACTCACCCACCGGCTGCGCGCCGACCACCGCGCCTCCTACCAGCTGCACCCCTTCCGGGGCCCCACCCCGGGCACCAGCCGGGCCGACTGGCTGCACGTCCTCGACCACGCCCGCCCCGACCCGCACGACACCGAACCCCGGCTCCCGGCCCGCGACGGACGCCACCCCTCCTCGGTGCTCAGCCTGCCGGAGGCGCCCGCCCAGCCGTACGCCCGGCGGCGCGACGGCGTGCCGCGCGGGCGGACCGTGTCCCACACGGTGGCCGGGCGGCGGGTGGACGTCCACCTCCCGGCCGGGCACGGCCCGGGACCGTACCCGGTGGCGGTGCTGCTGGACGGCGAGATGTGGGGCCAGGTGCTGTCCGTCGGCGACACCCTGGACAACCTGACGGCGGACGGCGCGATCCCGCCGACCGTGGCGCTGCTGGTGCACACCATGGGGCCGGGACGGCCGGAGGACCTCAGCTGCAACCCGGGCTTCGTCGACCTGCTCGCCGACGAGCTGTTGCCGTGGGCGGCACGGGAGTTCGGCGCGACCACCGACCCGGCCCGCACCGTGATCGCCGGCCAGAGCGCGGGCGGCCTCACCGCCGCCTTCGCCGCGTACCGGCGCCCGGAGCGCTTCGGCAACGCGCTCTCCCAGTCCGGCTCCTTCTGGTGGCCGGACGAGACGGAATTCGACGAGGGCAGCGAATGGCTGACCCGCCGATTCGCCGCCGAACCCGGCCGGGCCGCCCGGTTCTACGTCGAAGTCGGCCTCCAGGAATGGATGCTGCTCACCCAGAACCGCCACCTGCGCGACGTCCTCACCGCTCGGGGGTACGAGCTCGAATACCGCGAGTTCAACGGCGGCCACGACTACGCCTGCTGGCGCGGCGGCCTGGCCGACGGACTGGCCCACCTGCTGGGGTCGCCCGTAGGGACGGCTTCGACCGAATCGCACACCTCCGAGCCGTCGGGCGCCTAGCGTCGGAGCCCACGCCGGATGACCTCGGGAGTCAGCGATGAACGCGTCCTCGTCCGCCACGCCACCGCCGATGTCCCGCGCGGGCTGAAACCACCGCGCGGACGTCGACGGACGGATGCTAGCGTCGCAACCGGCAGCGCGACGGCGCCCGCCCCGGACGAGATGTGCGCCGTACCCGGCCCGCCAAGACGACGCACCCAGGGAGTCGTCATGACCGCCGCCGCACCGATCGCCCGCCCGCTGGACGTCCCGTGGATCCACGGTTCGCCGTCCGCGAAGCACGACACGGACCCGGAGATCCAGGTCCACTCGTACGACGAGCACACCGTCATCCTGCGGCAGAACAAGGCGGTGCACTACGAGGCGCCGTTCCTGTTCCTGCTGTTCGGCGCGGAGCGGGCGGTGCTGATCGACACCGGGGCGACGGCGGAGGCGGAGTACTTCCCGCTGCGCGCCACCGTCGACGACCTGATCGCGAAGTGGCTCGCCCGCAACCCGCGCGAGCACTACCCGTTGCTGGTCCTGCACACCCACCCGCACGGCGACCACGTCGCGGGCGACGGGCAGTTCGCCGACCGGCCGGACACCGTCCTGGTCGGCGCCGACCGGACCACCGCCTGGTCCTACTTCGGCTTCGACCAGGATCCCGAGGGCACCGCCCGAGTGGACCTCGGCGGCGGACGGGCGCTGGAATGCCTCGCCACCCCGGGCCACCACGCGGCCGCCGTCACGTACTACGACCCGTGGACCGGCTTCCTGCTCACCGGCGACACCGTCTACCCCGGCCGGCTCTACATCGACGACTGGCCCGCCTTCGGCCGCAGCATCGAGCGGCTGATCGCGTTCGCCGAGGAGCACCCCGTCACGTACGTCCTCGGCTGCCACATCGAGATGACCCGCGAGCCGGGCGTCGACTACCCGATCCGCACCACCCACCAGCCCGACGAGCCCCCGCTCCAACTCACCGTCGAGCACCTGCACCGCATCCGCGCCGCCGTCACCGAACTCGGCGACCGGCCGCGCCGGTACGCCCTGGACGACCTGATCCTCTGTCCGAACGACTGAGGCCCCGGCCGCCAACGGCGACCGGGGCCCGCGAGGTCGGACTACTTCTGCTTGATCGCCGAGATGTCGAACTCCAGCACGATCTTGTCGCCGACCAACACGCCGCCGCCCTCCAGCGCCGCATTCCAGGTCACCCCGAACTCCTTGCGGCTGATCGTCACCGAGCCCTCCAGGCCCACCCGCAGGTTGCCGTACGGGTCGACGGCGTTGCCGGTGTACTCGAAGTCGATGTCGATCGGGCGGGTGGTGTCCTTGATGGTGAGGTCGCCGATCACCCGGTACTCGGTGTCGGACTTCGCCTCGATCGCGGTGGTGCGAAAGGTGATGTCGGGGAAGTTGGGGGCATCCAGGAAGTCGTTGGTCCGCAGGTGCTGGTCCCGCTGCTCGACCCCGGTGTCGATGCTCTCGGTCTTGAGCACCACCTGGCCGGTCGACTTGGACGGGTCGGCGCCGTCCAGGTGAGCGGTGCCCTCGAACTGGTGGAACGCGCCCCGGACCTTCGTCACCATGGCGTGGCGGGCCACGAAGCCGATCCGGGAGTGGGTGGGATCGATGACGTAGTCACCGGTGAGCTCGGGGAGCGAAGCGGTCATGAGGTTGCCTCCACGTCGGCCTGGGTTCTGACGGTCAGTCTGCAACGTGTCAGCCCAATGCAGTACCCCCACACCGCCGCGCAGTACCGCCCGGCCAAGTTCCCGCCAACGGACGAAAGCCCGTCATTCCCGGTACGGGACGAGCCGCGCGAGGTCCAGCTCGAAGTCGAACGGCACGGGGATGCGGATCGTCTCGCCGAACTCCCGCTCGGTTCTGGTGTGGTAGCGGTCGCGGTTCGGCTCAGAGAACAGGGCGCTAGGACGGCGACGCCTGCATGACGAGGAGGTCCCCGGACAACTCGACCTTGTAGCCGTCCGGGAGGCTCCGGCGGGCCTCGTCGAGGAGTCGGAAGCGCTCGGGAACCATCGATCCTCCTCCGGTGCTCCAATTGTCGGACCAGCGTAGATGCAGTGCGGGTGCGCGAGCCGCCGATACGCATGCGCGTTCGAATGGGATGCTGATCGGCATGACCAGGAATCACATGGGACGGCTGATCGGGGCCGGGTTCGGGCTCGTGTTCATCGAGGCGAACGCGGGGGCGTTGCCGACGGGAGTGGGGATACCGCTGCGGGTGCTCGGCGTGGCCGCGTTCCTCGGGCTGGTGCTGTTCGGGCGGCGTGGCGCGGAAGCGGTCGCGGAGCAATCGGCGGGCCCGGCCTTCGGCGGGCGGTACTGGCTGGTGGTGGTGGCCGAGGTGATCGGGATCGTCGCCGGGCTCGCGGTGATCAACCGGGTGCTGCACACCCCGGAGGCGACGGTGGGGTGGATCGCCTTCGTGGTCGGGGTGCACTTCTTCGGCCTCGCGGTCGCGTGGCGTCGCCCTTCGCTGCACAAGCTCGGTGCGGGGATGGCGGCCTGTGGGGCACTCGGGCTGGCGCTGGCGTTCGGCGGGGCCCCGGCGGCCGTGGTCGCGCTCGTCGCGGGGATCGCCCCCGGGCTGCTGCTGCTCGGGTCGGTGTGGTGGTCCGGCCGGGCGGCGGGGGGCGCGCCCGGCCGGGCCGGTTGATCCTCAGGCCGGGGGCGGCGGCGGGCCCTCGGCCGGGAGGCGGCGGGCCAGCAGGGCTCCGGCCGCCACCAGGAGGGCGGTGAGGGTGAGGGCGAGGCGGTAGGGGGTGGGGTCGGGGCCGTCGGCGAGGGCTCCGAGCAGGGCGGCGGTGGCGGCGATGCCGAGGGCGCCGCCGAGGGTGCGGAGGATCGTGAACAGGCCCATCGCCCGGCCCATCGCGGGCGGCGCGACGTCGGCGAAGCCGGCGATCTGGACGGTGAGCACGGCGGTGCCCAGCACCAGGCCGACGGCGAACATCAACGCCCTGACGGCCCAAGGGTTCTCGGCGAAGCCGAGGGCGGCCAGTACCAACGCGGCCAGCAGCAGGGCGGGCCGGGCGAGGCGGCGCGGACCGAGTCGGAGCAGCAGCCGGTCGACCACCTGGGAGGCGGCCATCAGGCCGATCGCCTCCGGGAAGACGCTCAGTCCGGCGTCCAGCGCCGAGGCGCCGCGGGCGGCCTGGTAGAGCAGCGGGAGGACGAACAGCGCGCCCATCAGCCCGGCGGAGGTGAGCAGGGCCAGCCAGCTCGCCGCGCCGAAGCTCCGGTCGGCGAGCAGCCGCAGGTCCACCAGCGGTTCGGCCGTGCGGAGTTGGCTCCGTACGGCGAGTGCCAGCAGAACCGCTCCGAGGAGCCCGCTCAGCCAGACCGTCGGCGCGGACCAGCCGTGGGCGGGGCCGAAGCCGAGCGCGTAGGTGAGCAGGCCGAGGCCCGGGGTGGCGAGCAGGAAGCCGCGGGTGTCGAACCGGCCGGCCGGGGGTTCCGGTTCGCTGCGCAGGGCGATCAGGCCGGTCGCCACGGCGGCGGCCCCGATCGGCAGGTTGACCAGGAACAGCCAGTGCCAGGAGAGGTGTTCGGTGAGGAAGCCGCCGAGCGGCGGCCCGAGGGCGGGCATCAGGGCGGTCGGCACGATCAGGATCCGGCCCAGGCGCGGGCGTTCGTCCGGGTCGAAGGCGCGGAACAGCAGGGTCATGCCGACCGGGGTGAGCAGTCCGCCGGCCACGCCCTGGACGGCGCGGGCGGCGGCCAGCGCGCCGAGGCCGGAGGCGGCCGCGCACAGCGCGGAGGCGAGGGTGAAGGCGGCCAGTGCGCCGAGGAAGACCCGCTTCACGCCGTAGCGGTCGCCGAGCCAGCCGGCCACCGGCAGGCCGAGGGCGAGCCCGACCAGGAAGGCCGTCTCGACGGTGTTGGCGGCCGAGACGGGCCGTCCGAAGTCCTCGGCGATCCGGTACAGCGCGGGGTTGACGATGGTCGAGTCCAGGCCGCTCATGCACATCGCGGCGGTGTACACGACCACCAGCCCGGCGCGCCCCGCGAGCAGGGGGCGCGCCGGGGACCCGACGGCGGGAGCGGTCACAGGTCGGTCCAGTGGGCGGTGATCCAGGCCAGGGCGTCGGCGCGCCCGCTGGGGCCGTGGGCGACGGCCCAGCCGGCCGGGACGGCGGCGAAGGCGGGCCACAGGGAGTGCTGGCCCTGGTCGTTGACGAGGGCCAGGAACTCGCCCTCTGCGTCGAAGGGGTTGGCGGGGGCGTCACTCATCGGTAGCGGTCTCCAGATGGTCGGCCATCACGTCGGCGATGTGCGCGATCGGGGCGGGCAGGGTCATGTCCTTGTGCGAGCAGGCCACGTCGGTGTTGTCGATCCGGCCGGACACGTACGGGGCCCAGAGCTCGGGCACCAGGGTGTCGTCGATGGTGTCGACGGTGGCGCGGAAGAACAGCACGTCGCCGTCGAAGCGGCGGTGGTCGTAGCCGCGCACCAGGTGGTTGGTGTTGAGGTAGATCTCGTTCAGCGCCGTCACGGTGGTCCGGTCCAGGCCGGCCAGCGGGCTGCCCTCGCGGCCCAACAGCTCGATGACGGCGTCGAGTTCGAGCGGCTGGTCGGCGAGGTCGGCGGGGCCGAAGCCGCCCATGGTGAGCAGCGCCTCCAGGGCCTCGGCCCGGTCGGGGACGGGCAGGTCGCGGAAGCCCTCGGCCGGGTAGGCGTCCAGGATCGCGAGCAACTCGACCCGCTGGCCGAGCTCCTGGAGCCGGACGGCGACGGCGTGGGCGATGATCCCGCCGGTGGACCAGCCGAGCAGCCGGTACGGGCCCTCGGGCTGGACCTCGCGCAGCCGGTCGGCGTAGTGCGCGGCCAGCTCCTCCATCGTCGCGGGCAGCGGCTCGGCGGCGGTGGCGGCACCGACGCCCTGGGCCTGGAGGCCGTAGATCGGCACGTCGGCCGGGAGGTGGCGGATCAGGCCGGTGTAGCACCAGCTCAGGCCGCCGGCCGGGTGGACGGCGAACAGCGGGGCGCGCCGTCCGGGGGCGGTGGGCCGCAGCGGGAGCAGGACGTCCAGGGCGTCGGCGCCGGGAGCGTCCTCGGACAGGGCGGCGTCGAGGGCGGCCACGCTGGGCGCCTGGAACAGCGTGCCGATGCCGACCTCCAGGCCGAGCAGCTCGCGGACCCGGCCGGCCAGCCGGACCACCAGGAGGGAGTGGCCGCCGAGCGCGAAGAAGTCGTCCTCGACGCCGACCGTCTCCAACCCGAGGACTTCGGCGAAGAGTTGGCAGAGCTGCTGCTCGCGCGGGCTGCGCGGCGGGCGGCCGGCACCGGCGGCGGGGGCCTCGGGGGCGGGCAGCGCGCGGCGGTCGAGCTTGCCGTTGGCGGTGAGCGGCAGCCGGTCGAGCAGGACGACGGCGGAGGGCACCATGTGGGCGGGGAGTCCGGCGGCGGCGTGGGCGCGCAGCTCGTCGGACGCCACATCGCCGGCGACCGCGTAGCCGACCAGGCGCTTGTCCCCGGGGACGTCCTCGCGGACCACTACGGCGGCGTCGGCGACCGCCGGGTGGGCGGCCAACACCGCCTCGATCTCGCCGAGTTCGATCCGGAAGCCGCGCAGCTTGACCTGCTGGTCGGCGCGGCCGAAGTACTCCAGCACGCCGTCCGCGCGGCGCCGGGCGAGGTCGCCGGAGCGGTACATCCGGGTGCCCTGCTCGCCGAACAGCCCGGCGTACGGGTCGGCGACGAAGCGGGTCGCGGTGAGCTCCGGGCGGCCGAGGTAGCCGCGGGCCAGCCCGGCCCCGGCGACGTACATCTCGCCGGTGACGCCGGGCGGCACGGGCTGGAGGTGCCGGTCGAGCACGTAGACCCGCAGGTCGGGGATGTTGACGCCGATGGTGCTGCTGCTGGTCGCGGCGGCGCTCGCCCGGTCGAGGGCGATGTACGAGACGTGCACGGTGGTCTCGGTGATGCCGTACATGTTGACCAGGGTGGGCGCGTCCTGGGGGTGGCGGGCGTACCAGTCGTCGAGCCGGCCGAGTTCGAGCGCCTCGCCGCCGAACACCACGTAGCGCAGGGCGAGTTCGGTGCCGGGGCGGTCCCGGTCGGCGGCGCTGAGCTGGTAGAAGGCGGACGGGGTCTGGTTGAGCACGGTGACCCGCTCGCGGGCGAGCAGGTCGAGGAAGGCGACCGGGTCGCGGCTGACCAGGTGCGGGACGACGACCAGGCGGCCGCCGTGCAGCAGCGCTCCCCACAGCTCCCAGACCGAGAAGTCGAAGGCGTAGGAGTGGAAGAGGGTCCAGACGTCCTGGTCGTCGAAGCCGAACCAGTGGTCGGTGGAGCTGAACAGCCGGGTCACGTTGCGGTGGGTGACGGGGACGCCCTTGGGCCGGCCGGTGGAGCCGGAGGTGTAGATGACGTAGGCGGTGTCGTCGGCGTGCAGCGGCCGGGTGCGCTGGTGCCGGGCCGGAGGGTCGGCCGGCGGGGCGGCCGGGAGGTCGGCCGGCTCCTCGCCCTCCAGCAGGAACCAGGGGACCGTGTGGGCGGGCAGCCGGGGTTCGGTGGCCCGGTCGGTGAGCAGGGCGGCGGGGGCGGCGTCGGCCAGCATGTAGGCGAGCCGGTCGGCCGGGTAGTCGGGGTCGAGCGGGAGGTAGCCGGCGCCGGACTTGGTCACCGCGAGCAGGGCGACGACCAGGCCGACGGAGCGGGGCAGGGCGAGGGCGACCAGGGTGCCGGGCCCGATGCCCCGGGCGGTCAGGCGGCGGGCCAACCGGTCGGCGCGGCCGGAGAGTTCGGCGTAGGTGAGCCGGTCGTCCCCGCAACTGACGGCGACGGAGCGGGGGTTGGCGGCGGCTGCGGCCTCGAACAGCTCGGGCAGGGTGGCGTCCGGCGCGGCGGGGGGCGGGGCGGCGCCGTTCCACTCGACCAGGGCGCGGTGCCGCTCCTGCTCGCTGATCAGCGGCAGCAGGCCGATCGGCGCGTCCGGGTCGGCGGCGGCCGCGGTGAGCAGGCGGGCGAGGCGCTCGGTGAGGGCGGCCGCGGTGGCGGCGTCGAAGAGGTCGGTGCGGAACTCCAGGAAGCCGTCGATGCCGCCGCCGGGCCGCTCCCCCGCGTTGAGGGTGAGGTCGAACTTGGCGGTGCCGCTGGGGATCGCGGCGATCTCGGCGGTCAGTCCGCCGCCCAGCGCGAGGGGTTCGTCGGCGCGGCTCTGCCAGGCGAGCATCACCTGGAACAGCGGGTGGCGGGCCAGCGATCGGGCCGGGTTGAGCTCCTCGACCAGGCGGTCGAAGGGCAGGTCGGCGTGCTCGTGCGCGGCCAGGACGGTGCCGCGGACGCGCCCGAGCAGCTCCCGGAAGGACGGGTCGCCGGACGTGTCGGTGCGCAGGACCACCGAGTTGACGAAGTAGCCGACCAGCGCGGCGGTTTCGGGCTCGTCCCGGCCGGCCAGCGGGGTGCCGACGGGGATGTCGGTGCCGCAGCCGTGCCGGGTGAGCAGGGCGGCCAGGGCGGCCTGGACGGCCATGAAGACGGTGCCGCCCGCACCCCGCGCGAGGGCTGCCAGGGCGGCGTGGGCCTCGGCGTCCAGCGTGAAGGGCACGGTGGCGCCCTGGTGGCCCGCGACGGCCGGGCGGGGGCGGTCGGTGGGCAGCTCCAGCTGGTCGGGCAGCCCGCCGAGGGCGGCGCGCCAGTGCTCGGTCTGCCGTGCGGCGAGCGGGGTGGGCGTCTCGACGGTGCCGAGCAGCTGCCGCTGCCAGGCCGCATGGTCGGCGAACTGGACTGTCAGTGGTTCGAGTTCGGGCGATCGACCGGCCTGCCGGGCGGCGTAGGCGGCGGCCAGGTCGCGCAGCAGCGGGGTGGTGGAGGCGCCGTCCCCGGCGATGTGGTGGAGCAGCAGGAGCAGGGTGTGCCGCTCCCGCGCATGGGCGAACAGGGTCGCGCGCAACGGGGGTTCGGCGGCCAGGTCGAAGGCGTGTCGGACGGCTTCGGTCAATTCTCCGTCGCCCTGGTGGAGTTCGACCGGCGCGGCGGGCAGGATGCGCTGGTACGGCGTACCGTCCGGCTCCTCGCCGTAGACCGTGCGCAGGACCTCGTGCCGGGCGGTGAGGTCGCCGAGGGCGAGGGTGAGCGCGGCGCGGTCGAGCGGCCCGGTGAGGGTGAGCGCGAGCGGGATGTTGTAGGTGGGGCTGGGGCCTTCGAGCCGGTGCAGGAACCAGAGGCCGCGCTGGGCGGGCGAGAGCGGCATCCGCTCGGCGCGCGGCACGGGCCGCAGGGCTGGACGGGACTCGGCCGCGACGGCGCCCCGGAGGCCGGGGGCGGCGGCTTGCGGGCCGTGCCCGGCGGCGGCGCCCTGGAGCAGGGCGGCGAGGGCGGCCGGGGTCGGCTCGCGGAAGACGTCGGCGAAGGCGACGGGCGCGGCGAAGGTCTCGCGCAGTCGGGCGGCGAGTCGGCCGGCGAGCAGGGAGTGGCCGCCGAGGTCGAAGAAGGAGTCCTCCCTGCCGGGTGCCGCGGGCAGGCCGAGGACCTCGGCGAACAGCCCGCAGATCAGCTCCTCCTGCGGGGTGGCGGCGGCCGCGCCGGGGGTGACGGCGGCGGGCTCGGGCAGGGCGCGGTGGTCGAGCTTGTCGTGGGCGGTGCGCGGGAGTTCGTCCAGCAGCAGGACGGCGTCCGGGACCAGATGGGCGGGCAGCCGCTCGGCCAGCGCGGCGCGCAGCGCCTCCGGGTCGGTTGCGCTGCCCGACTCAGCGGCGCTGCCCGACTCAGCGGCGGTGTCCGACCGGCGGCCGGTCGCCGGCTCGGTGTCGCCGTCCGGGCGGCGGCCGGTCGCCGGCTCGGTGTCGCCGTCCGGGCGGCGGCCGGTCTCCGGGACGACGTAGCCGAGCAGTCGCTTGCCCTGCGGTCCGGGTCGGGCGATCACCACCGCCTGGGCCACGCCCGGCAGTTGGGCGAGGACGGCGGCGACCTCGCCGGGCTCGACCCGGAAGCCGCGGATCTTCACCTGGTCGTCGGCCCGGCCGAGGAACTCCAGGGTGCCCCCGGGGCGGCGCCGGGCGAGGTCGCCGGTGCGGTACATCCGGCTTCCGGGCGGGCCGAAGGGGTCGGCGAGGAAGCGTTCGGCGGTGAGGTCGGGGCGGCCGAGGTAGCCCCGGGCCAGGCAGGCGCCGGCCACGTACAGTTCGCCGGTGACGCCGTCGGGCGCGGGGCGCAGCGAGCCGTCCAGGACGTAGGCGCGGGAGCCGCGCACCACCCGGCCGGTCGGGGCGCCGTCCGGGCCCGGGGTCCAGGCGTAGGCGTCGACGGTGGTCTCGGTGGGGCCGTAGAGGTCGATCGGGTGCAGGCCGGGGACGGCGGCCAGGCGCTGCCAGAGGGCGGGCGGGGTGGCCTCGCCGCCGACGGCGAGGACCGACGGACGGTGCCGGCCCTCGTCCAACAGGCCTTCGGTGAGCAGGACTTCGAGGTAGGACGGGGTGAGGTCGAGGTAGTCGATGCGCTCACGGTCGAGGTGGGCGGCGAGGGCGGCCGGGTCGCGGTAGGTGGCGTCGTCCAGCAGGTGGAGCTCGTGGCCGTGGACCATCCACAGCACCGGGTCCCAGGAGGCGTCGAAGGCGAAGGAGGCGCTGTGGGCGATGCGCAGGCGGTCGCGGCCGGTGCGGCGGAGGGCGGGGGCGATGTGGTCCTCGCCGAGGCCGGCGTGGAGGTTGGCGAGCGAGGCGTGGGTGACCACCACGCCCTTGGGACGGCCGGTGGAACCGGAGGTGTGCAACACGTAGGCGCCGTGCTGGAGTCGGGGCGCGGCGAGCGGGGCGTCCGGCTCGTTCACGGCCTGGTGCGGGTGCACGACGGGCAGGCCGGGCGGCAGGTCGAGGGCGGAGAGCGCGTCGGGGGTGCCGACCGCGCAGACCGGGCGGGCGTCGGCCAGCACGGCGGCGAGCCGCTGCCGGGGGTGGGCGAGGTCGAGGCTGACGCAGGCACCGCCGGCCTTGAGCACGGCGAGCATCGCGACCAGGGTGTCCGCGCTGCGCGGCAGGGCGAGCGCGACCGGCGAGCCGCCCCCGACGCCGAGGGCGGCCAGGCGGTGCGCGAGCCGGTTGGCGTCGGCGTCGAGCTCCTTGAAGGTGAGGACCGTCGGGCCGCAGCGGACGGCGACGGCGTCCGGGGTGCGGGCGGCCTGGGCGGCGAACAGCTCGGGCACGGTGCGCTCGACCGGGGGCTCGGTGCGGCCCGCGGTCGCCCGGCGCAGCGCGTCGGCGTCCAGCAGGTCGATCCGGCCGATCGGCGCCTGCGGTTCGGTGAGCAACTGCTCGGCGAGGGCGTCGAGGTAGCGGATCAGGCCGTCCCGGTGGGCGGCGAGCGAGGCGGCGCCGTGGCGGGCCGGGTCGGCGTCGAGGACGACGCGCAGGGCGCCGTCGGGGCTGGGCGAGACGTTCACGGCGAGGTCGTCGACGGGACCGGCGGCGAGGTTGCGGACCACGCCGGGCAGGCCGGCCAGGTCGAGGTCGCCCTCGAAGGCCTTGATGTTGACCATCGGGCCGAACAGGGCGCGGCGTTCGCCGGTGAGGCCGAGGTCGCGGCGCAGCTCCTCCAAGGGGTAGCGCTGGTGCCGGCGGGCGGCGCGCAGGGCGCGGACCACCTGGCGCAGCAGCTCCTCGGCGGTGTCGGCGGGGCGGACGGCCAGCCGCAGCGGGAGGACGTTGGCGGCGGCGACGGGGGTGCGCAGGGCGGCGGGGCCGCGGCGGTTGGCGAGCGGGAGGCCGAGCAGGACGTCCTCGGTGCCGGTCAGGCGGTGCAGGTAGCCGGCGGTGGCGGCGAGGAGGAGTTCGGCCCAGGTGGCGCGGGCGGCGGTGGCGGCGCGCTCCAGGCGCTCGCGGGTGCCGGCCGGGAGGGTGGTGGTGAGGCGCAGCGGGACGGGGGCGGCGGCAGCGTCAGGACCGGGATCGCCTTCGGGAGTGCGGTCGGTCGCGGCGGGGAGGCCGGGCAGGGTGGCGGGGGCTTCGGCGCCCGCGAGGTGGGCCATCCAGTGGGCGCGGTCCGCCCGGTGGTCGTCGCCCGCACGGTAGGCGGCCTCCTCGGCGGCGGCCTCCGCCAGGCCGGCGAAGGGGCTGGGACCGGGGTCGGCCCCGGCGACGTGCGCCGTGTAGCGGGCCGCGACGCGCTCGCCGATCAGGGTCAACGCGTAGGCGTCGACGGCGAGATGGTGGATCCGCCGGTACCAGAGGCGGCGGTCGTCGGCGAGCCGGACGAGGGCGTGGGTGAACAGCGGACCGGTGGCGAGGTCGGCCGGGCGGGCGAGGTCGGCGCGCATCCAGGCCTCGGCCTCGGCCTCCGGGTCGGCGGCGGTCCGCAGGTCGAGGCGGTGCAGCGGCCAGTGGCTGGTGGGGTGCGGCCGCTGGTGCGGGGTGCCGTCCGGGCCGGTGACGACGACCGCGCCGAGCGCCTCCGCCTCGTCGACCGTCGCGCGCAGGGCCGCCTCGAACGCGTCCTCGTCGAGCGGTCCGGTGATCTCCACGGCGTCGCCGGTGTTGTAGACCGGGCTGGCGGGGTCGAGCGACTGGGCGTACCAGACGGCGGCCTGGGCGGCGAGCAGGGGGATGTCGACGGGCTGCGTGGCGGCGGACTGGGTGACGACGGCGGACATGGTGCGGAGAGCTCCTCGGGGGATCCGGAACGCCTTACTTAGGTTAGCCTAATCTAACTTCATACGATCTGGTCAACGGCCCGTGACGGCCCGACCCCTGACCCCCCGGAGGCGCCCGCATGCCCCGCACGTCGACGACGGCCGGCACGGCCACGACCCTGGACGCCACCAAACAGGCCGTCCGCGACCGCATCCACGCCCACCGGACGGAACTGCTGACCCTCAGCCGGCGCATCCACGCCCACCCCGAGACCGCCTTCGAGGAGCACCGGGCGGCGGCCTGGTGCGTCGAACTGCTGCGCGCCCACGGCTACTCGGTCACCGCGCCGGCCCACGGACTGGCCACCGCCTTCAGTGCGAGCCTCGGCAGCGGGCCGGTCACCGTCGCCCTCGTCTGCGAGTACGACGCCCTGCCCGACCTCGGACACGCCTGCGGACACAACCTGATCGCCGCCGCGGGCGTCGGCGCCGCGCTCGGGCTCGCCGCGCACGCGGACCGACTCGGGCTCACCGTACGGGTGATCGGCGCCCCGGCCGAGGAGCGCGGGGCGGGCAAGGCGCTGATGCTGGAGGCCGGCGCGTTCGACGGGGTGGACGCGGCGATGATGGTCCACCCCTGCCCCGTCGAGGTCGCCGACTTCCACTCCTTCGCGCTCGGCACCCTGTCCGTCCGCTACACCGGGCGCGCCGCCCACCCGAGCCTCAACCCGCACGAGGGCCGCAACGCCGCCGACGCGCTCACCGTCGCCCAGGTCGCGCTCGGACTGCTGCGCCAGCAACTGCCGCCCCAGTGGCGGGTGCACGGCATCACCACCGCCGCCGGGACGGCGCCGAACCTGATCCCCGACCACGCGAGCGCCGAGTACGAGATCCGCGCCTCGGCGGCCGAGGACCTCGCCCACCTGCGGGCGCGGGTCGAGGACTGCTTCCGGGCCGGGGCGCTGGCCACCGGCTGCGAGGTGGAACTGAGCCGACCCGAGCCGGACTACCTGGACATGCGCTCCGACCCGGCGCTGCTCGCGTACTGGCGGGCCAACGCGGCGGCGCTGGGACGGCCGGAGCCGGTGGAGCGCGGACCCTTCGCCTGTACGGACATGGGGAACGTCTCGCACGCGGTGCCGTCGATCCATCCGGTGCTGGACATCACCGGGGGTGCCTGCGCGCCGCACGAGGCGGCGTTCGCCGAGGCGGCGGTGGGGGCGGAGGCCGAACGGGCCCTGCTGGACGGGGCGGTGGCGATGGCCTGGACGGCGGCGGACCTGGCGCGGGCGGGCCTCGCGGGGGCGGACGGGGCGGCGGCGGACGGGTGACAGCTGACAGATTTCAGATTTCAGATTTCAGCGAACAGATAACAGATAACAGCCGACAACTTTCAGCGAACAGATTTCATCATCCGTCTTCCGTCATCTGTTCGCTGAAAGTCGTTCGCCGCCACCCACCGCTCACCCCTCGGCGAGCACCACGGCCGCGCCGGTCCGCAGCGGCCAGAGGAACCCCCAGTGCGGCAGCCGGAGTTGCAGCACCTCGTCCCCCGGTCCGAGCGGGTGGGCGGCCTGGAGCTCGCGCACCCGCCGGTCCGCCTCGCCGTGGGTCAGCCGGACGGCGGCCGGACGCCCGCCCGGGCCGTACCCGACGCAGAGCAGGTGCTGCGGGGTGAGCGCCCGCGGCGGATCGGTGTCCAGCTCCCCGCCGACGTCCAGCCCGGACAGCCCGGACAGCGCCCCCGGCACCCCCTCCCCCAGCACGCACACCGGCTCGTTCCCGGCGAGCAGCCACTCCCGTCTCCCCGGCGGGTCCGCCGGGTCCAGCGGCAGGTACGCCGCACCCGACTTGGCCACCGCGAGCACCGCCGTCAGCACCTGCTCGGGGTGCCCGGCCGCCGTAATCCCGACCACCGTCCCCGGCCGGGCGCCGCGCCGGGCGAGCGCCCGCGCCAGCCGGTTGGCCGAGGCGTTCAGCTCCCGGTACGTCACCACCCCGCCGTCCGCGCGCACCAGCGCCGGAGCCTCCGGGGTCCGGGCCGCCTGGGCCTCGACCGGGCCCACCACGGTGGTGGCCGGATGCTCGACCGCCGGGCCGGACGGCGCCGGCTCCGGCAGCACCAGCCCCTCCGTGGAGACCCCGGCCGTACCCGCGGCCAGGCCCGGCGCCTCCGCCGCCGGCCGGCCCGCTTCCCGTACCACCGCCGCCATCAGACCGCGCCCAGCAGCTCGGCCCAGGCCTCGACGGACGGCCGCTCCGCCAGCCGCAGGACGGCCGCCTCGGCGACCTCGGCCCGCCAGCGCTCGGCGAGCGCCATCAGCCGGATCGAGTCCAGCCCCCAGTCCGCCAGGTTCTCGTCCAGCGGGATGTCCGCCGGGTCCTCGCCGAGCAGGTCGGCGACCTCGGCCCGGATCCGCTCCACGGTGAAGGCCGTGCCCGTCACTTCGCGTCCCCTTCCGTGCCGTCCAGCGCGCCCCGCACCGCTCCGGTGGTGGTGACCACGCCGCAGCGGCCGGCGATCCACGCCAGTGCCGCGCGGTGCTCCTCCGGCCCGAAGTCGGCCACCGCGTCGGCCACCACGAAGGCCTGGACGTCGCGCATCCAGGCGTCGCAGGCGGTGGCCTGCACGCCGATGTGCGCGTACACCCCGGTGATCACCAGCTGGTCCCGGCCCTGCTCGCGCAGCAGCTGCTCCAACTCGGTGCGCACGAAGGCGCTGTACTTCCACTTGGTGAGCACCGTGTCGCCCGGCGCCGGGGCGACGGCCTCGGCGATCGCCACCGCGCGCGGGTCGTCGGGGAGCCCGGGCCCCCAGAAGTCCTGCTGCAGCCCGCGTTCGGCCGGGCTCTGCCCGCCGCGCTGCGCCGAGTAAACGACGGGTACGCCGTTCGCGGCCGCCGCCCCGGTCAACGCGGCGACGTTGTGCAGGAGTTCGGGCAGCGGAGCGGCGCCCTCGGGGAACGCGTCCAGGAAGTGGTTCTGCAGGTCGTGCACCAGCAGGACGGCGCGTGCCGGGTCGACCGTCCAGGGAACCCGGTTGGCGGGCAGCTCCTCGGCGGCGGGCAGCGGATAGGAGGGAATGCGGGGCAGGCCCACGGCGGTCGAACTCCTCGGGTGGATGACGGATGTCAGGAACGGTCGGGGGAGGCGGGATCGGCGAGCGAGGCGGCGATGGCGGCCCGCAGGTCCTTCTTGCTGACCTTGCCGATGCCGGTGGCGGGGAAGGCGTCGACGAACTCCACCCGGTCCGGCACCTTGTAGTCGGCCAGGCCGCGCTGCCGGACGAAGCGCTTCAACTCGACGGCCTTCGGCGGCTGTTCGAGGCTCTCGGCGCGGAGCACGACGTACGCGCAGCTGCGCTCGCCGAGGTACGGGTCGGGCATCGACACCACCGCCGCGTCGTGCACGGCCGGGTGGGCGAGCAGGTGGTTCTCGATCTCCTCGGCGGCGACCTTCTCCCCGCCCCGGTTGATCTGGTCCTTGGCCCGCCCCTCGACCACCAGGTGGCCGCTGGGGAGCCGGCGGACCAGGTCGCCGGTGCGGTAGAAGCCGTCCGGGGTGAAGGAGTCGGCGTTGTGCCCGGGGGCGTTCCAGTAGCCGCGGATGGTGTACGGGCCGCGGGTGAGCAGGTGCCCGGTGGTGCCGTCGGGCAGGTCGCGGTCCTGGTCGTCCACCACCCGGACCTCGTCGTCGGGCGAGATCGGCCGGCCCTGGGTGGTGGTGATCAGCTCCTCCGGGTCGTCCAAGCGGGTGTAGTTGACCAGCCCCTCGGCCATCCCGAACACCTGCTGCAGCGTGCAGCCCAGCACCGGGCGCACCCGACGGGCCGCCTCCGCGCTGAACTTGGCCCCGCCGACCAGCAGCACCTCCAGGCTCTCGTAGCCGCGGGCGCCGCGCTCGGCGGCGTCCAGCCACAGCAGGGCGAGCGGCGGGACCAGCCCGGTGACGGTGACGCCCTCGCGCCCGATCAGCGGGAAGGCGGTCTCCGGACTGGGTTGCGGGCAGAGCACCACCCGGCCGCCCGCGTACAGCGCGCCGAGCGAACCGGGCGAACTGAGCGGGAAGTTGTGGGCGGCGGGCAGGACGCACAGGTAGACGCTGCGCTCGTCCAGCCCGCACAGCTCGACCGAGCCGCGCAGCGAGTAGATGTAGTCGTCGTGGGTGCGCGGGATCAGCTTGGGCACGCCGGTGCTGCCGCCCGAGAGCTGCAGGAAGGCGACGTCCCCGGGCGCGGTTTCGCGCTCCGGTCCCGGACCGTCGCAGGGCACGTCGGCCAGCCGCAGGTGCTCGCCCGGGTCGTCGCCGGCCACCAGCACCAGCCGCAGCGCGGGGTTCTCCGCCCGTACCCGGGAGGCGAGTTCACGGTGGTCGAAGCCGCCCTCGACCCCCGGCACGACGTACGCCACCGCGCCGGTGAACGAGCAGAAGTGCGAGATCTCCGCGTACCGGTGTGAGGGGAGCGCGAAGACCGGCAGCGCACCGATCCGGAACAGCGCGAAGACCACCTCGAAGAACTCGGCGACGTTGGGCAGTTGGACCACCACCCGGTCCCCGGCCCCGATGCCCCGGGCGAGCAGCCCGGCGGCCATCCGGTCGGCCCGGCGGTCGAGTTCGGCGTACGTCCAGCGCCGCTCCCCCGCCGCCACCCCGTGGCCGCCCGGGTCGACGACGGCGGTCCGCCCGCCGTGCGCGGCGGCGCGCTCGCGCAGCATCCGGCCGAAGGTCTCGCCGCGCCAGTGCCCGGCGGCCCGGTAACGCTCGGCGAACTCGGCCGGGTACGGGGTGAATCCGTCCAGCACCTCGTCCAGGGAGGCCACCGCGTCCAGGGACGTCACCCCGTCCAGGGAGGCCACCGCGTCCGGGGAAGTCACCCCGTCCAGGGAGGTCACCGCGCCACCCCCGCCGCGTCCAGGAAGGTGCGGAACTTGGCGCTGGTCTCGGCCAGTTCGGCCTCCGGTCGGGACTGCTCGACCACCCCGGCGCCCGCGTACACCCGCAGCCTCCGCTCCTCCGCGTCCGCTTCCGCGCAGCGGATGGTCACCACCCACTCGCCGTCGCCCGTGTCGTCACCCCAGCCGACCATGCCGGTGTACAGGCCCCGGTCGAAGGGCTCGACCTCGCCGATCACCCGGCGCGCGACCGCCGTCGGCGTCCCGCAGACCGCCGGGGTCGGGTGCAGCGCGCAGGCCAACTCCAGGGCGGAGACGGTCGGGTCGGCCAGCTCGCCGGTGATGGTGGTGGCCAGGTGCCACATCGCGGCGGTCCGCACCAGGGTGGGCCGCTCCGGCACCTCCAGGGCGCGGCAGTACGGCGCCAGTGCCGCCCGGATGGCGTCCACCACGACGGCGTGCTCGTGCAGGTCCTTCGGCGACTCCAGCAGCGCGGCCGCGCGCCGCACGTCCTCGCCGAGGTCCGCGCTGCGCGGCACCGAGCCGGCCAGCGGGTTGGCCAGCACGGCCGTTCCCCGCCGGGAGAGCAGGAGTTCGGGGCTGGCACCGATCAGGGTGCGGCCGCCGCCGGCGGGCACGGCGAAGGTGTAGCCGCCCGGGTCGCGCCGGGCCAGCCGCTGGAGCACGGCCGGCAGGTCGAGCGGCCGGTCACTGGTCAGCTCCAGCGTGCGGGCCAGCACCACCTTGCTCAACTCCCCGCCGCGCAGCCGCTCGACGGCCGCGGCGACGCCCGCCCCGTACGCCTCGGGGGCCGGGACCGGGCGGACCTGCCACCCGGCCGCCGCGACCGCCGGCGCGGGCAGCGCGATCAGCGGGTCGTCGCGCAGCGCCCCGGCGGCCCGGACCACGGCGGGGACGGCGAGTTCGGCCCGGCTGCCCTGGTCGAAGGCCACCGCCCCGACCACCAGCGGCTGTTGCACCCCGGCCCGCCGCGCCTCGGCCAGCGTCTCGGCGACCCGGACGGGCAGCGGACGGGCGTCCTGCGGCACCCGGGCGTGCACCCCGGCGGTGAGCAGGGTGCGGGTCGGCGAGGCGAAGAACGCCTCGTCGGCGTCGGCCCGGTACTGGCCGAGCAGGCCGCTGGCCGCGCCGATGGCCGTCTGATCGGGACCGCCGTCGGTGGGGGTCGGCGGGGCGTGGTACACCGTGGTCACGGCGTTCTCTCCAGTCTGGGACGGGTCCGAAGGGTCCGAAGGTCTACGGGCATGCGGAACTGGCGGGCATGCGGAACTGCGGAACTGCAGGCATGCGGAAAGCGGGCGCCGGCCAGGTGGGGACGGCCGGCCGGTCCGGGAGCGGGCGCCTCAGGCGCGCAGGGTCGCGCCGCCGTCGACGTACAGGTCGTGCATGGTGATGTGCCGCGCGCGGTCGGAGGCCAGGAAGAGCACCGCCTCCGCGACGTCGTCGGGCGCGGCGATCCGCCCGAGCGGGATGCCGACCCGCCAGGACGCCAAATCGCCGTCGATCACGCGCTGTTCGGCCGCCTCGGCGTCCTCGCCCCACAGTGCGCGCTGCATCTGGGTGTCGGTCGAGCCGGGCGAGACGACGTTGCAGCGCACCCCGGACCGGGCGAGTTCCAGCCCGAGGCAGCGGGTGAACATGGTGGCCGCCGCCTTGGACGCCGCGTAGGCGGCCATCCCGGCCCGCGGCACCCCGGCGGCGTTGGACCCGACGGTGACGATCGCGCCACGGCCGCGGGCGGCCATCCGACGGCCGACCGTCCGGCTGGCGTGGAACACCCCGGTGGCGTTGACCGCGAAGGTCTCCGCCCAGTCGGTGTCGCTGAGTTCGACGACCGGTGCGGCCCGCAGGATGCCCGCGACGTTCACCAGCACGTCGATCGGCCCGAGTTGGTCCTCGATCAACTCGACGGTCCCATCGACGGCTTGCGCATCGGCGACGTCCAGAACGTACGGCCGAACCGCCTCAGGACTCACCGCCGGACCGGCGCTCCGGTCCACCGCCGCGACGACGGCCCCCTCAGCGACCAACGCCCGGGCCACGGCCGCACCGATGCCCTGCCGGGCCCCGGTGACCATCGCGACGACACCGGCGAATTCGGACCGCTCCACAGGACATCCCCTCCGACCAGCATTGTTAGGCAAGCCTAACCTAACACAACTGTTCGCCTACGCCGAGACTCCGCACCACACCGTCAGCCGCCGTACGCGGACACGCCCCCGACTCCGTGCACCACCGTCAACTCACCCCGAACGCACGAAGGCCGCCCGCCCCGACGAAGGGGGCGGGCGGCCTCGGTGCCAGAACCCCGACCCCAGGCGTCGGGGGCGGAGCGGTGGATGAAGTCGACGTGTCGTCAGTTACTGCTGTCCGCAGACCGGTTGAAGGCGACGGAGAGGTCAGTGGGCCGCCGGGGGCGGGGTGAGTCCGGCGCAGCCGCGCAGGCCGTCGCGGCGCTTGAGGGCCGCGTCGGCGGCGGCGCCGGTGACGGGCTGGGGGATGCCCTTGTCGTCGATGAGGGCCGGGGCGAAGGCCTCGCCGGTGACCTTGCCGTCGGCGCTGACGGTGAGGGTGGTGACGCCGGTCTCGTTGGAGAAGGCGTAGTTGGAGGTGCCGTACCAGAGGAAGTTGCCGAAGCCGTACCCGACGTAGGTGCTGCCGAGCATGCCGGAGCCGACCATGGTGTGGGCGTGGGTGCCGACCACGGCGGAGGCGCCGGCGGCGGCCAGCTTCTTGGCGACGGCGGTCTGCGGACCGGTCGGGCAGGCCTTGCCCTCCTCGCCCCAGTGCAGGTAGACGATCACCACCGGGGCCTGCTGCTTGGCCGCCTGCACCGCCGCGACGAGGGCGGGGACGTCCAGCGCCGAGGCGATGCCCGGCTTGTTGGCACCGGCCCGCCACTTCTGGTTGGTGATGTCCTCGACCTGGCTGGCGGCGACCACGGCGACCTTCACCCCGCGCACGGTGGTCACGTACGGGGCGTACGCCTCCTTGGCGTTGCGCCCGACGCCGACCACCGGGATGGGCGAGGAGTCCTTGGCGGCCAGGGTGTCGGTGAGGCCGTCGGCGCCGAAGTCGACGGCGTGGTTGTTGGCCATCGAGACGACGTCGACGCCGGAGTCCTTGAGGACGGACAGCGCCTTGGGCGTGGTGCGGAAGGTGTAGGTCTTCGGCTCCGGCGCACCGCGGCCGGTGATCGCGGTCTCCAGGTTGAGCACGGAGAGGTCGGCCTCCGCTAGGGTGCGGGAGATCGGACCGAGGGCCGGCTCGGGCGGCTGGACGGACAGCCGGGACTGGGTGCGGCCCTCGAAGTGGACGTCCCCGGCGAGGGCGACGGTGATGGTGCCGTCCGGGCGGGGCGCGCCGCCCTTGGTGGGGAGCGGTGCCGGAGCCGTACCGGAGGCCCCGGCGGAGGGCGGGGCGGCGGCCGGGGTGGTCGACGCGGCCGGTGCGGCCTTGGCGGGCGCCGGATCGTCCGGCCCGCAGGCGGCGACGGCGGTCAGCCCGACGAACACGGCGACGGCGGCCGCGGCACGGCGCATGAGTGGTTCCCCCCGGTGTCGATGCAAGAGCGGTCAGCCTATGCCACCGAATCGCCACGGATTGAGCCCCTGTCCACAACATTCCGGACACAGCAGGGCGGCGCGGGACAAGGTCCCAGCAGGGCGGCGCGGCACGAGGTCCCGGCGGGCCCGGCCGTCCCGATCTCCCGCCCGACCTGGCCACCGCGTCCCTGGCGCCCCGGGTCGGGCGGCGCGCAGCGTGGAGGGAGGAGGCCGCGGGCGGGCCGCGCGGGCGTGCCCGGATGCCGCAGGAGGTGCGTGATGGCCAGCAGTCAACCGGTCCCCGGCAGCCGGGAGCACCGGATCGTGGTCGGGATCGACGGATCGGCGCCGTCGAAGGCGGCGCTGCGCTGGGCCGTCGGCCAGGCGGTCCTCACCGGGGCCGCCGTGCACGCGGTGGCGGCCTGGGAGTACCCCTCGCTGTACGGCTGGTTCTCGCCGATGGTGGACGAGAGCTTCGAACAGGCCGCCCACCGCACCCTGACGGCGGAGGTGAACGAGGTCGTCGGCGCCCGGCACCCGGTGGAGATCCGGGAGAGCCTGTTGCCGGGACACGCCGCCGACGTGCTGCTGGAGGCCGCCGAGGAGGCGGATCTGCTGGTGCTCGGCAGCCGTGGCCGGGGCGCCTTCGCCCGGGCGCTGCTCGGCTCGGTGTCCACCCGCTGCGCGGTGCACGGGGTCTGCCCGGTGGTGATCGTCCGGGCGGACGGTGCGGACGGTACCGCCACCACGGGTGGGGAACGGCCACCGACGGCGGAGCCGGAGAGCGGTCCGGCCCCGGGCACCGTCCGCACCAAGGACTGGCGGCTCAGCCTGCACCTGGCCGAGGAGGGGGACACCACCCGGGTGCACGCCGTGCTGGACGCCGACGGCGAGGTGCTGCACAGCGACGCCCTGGCCCGCCGCAACCCCCGCGACGCCCCGGCCGCGGCGGTCGGCGACGAGTTCGCGGTCGGCCGCGCCCTGGTCGACCTGGGTCACCAGCTGCTGCGCGCCGGCGTCCACGGGGCCACCGGACCGGCGGAGGAGTAGCGCGGCAACGGGAGACCGGGCGGGGACGGGGAGCCGCACGGGGCCACCGGGCGGGGACGGGGAGCCGCACAGGGCCGCCGGGCGGACGCGACGGGTGAGCGCCCGCACCGTGCGGTAGGACATGCTGGAACCGCCCCCGACCCCACCGGAGCCAGCCGCAGCGATGAACACCCCCACGGACCCCACGGACCCCACCGAGCCCGCCGAGCCCACCGCTCCCGGCCAACCCGCCCCCGCCGCCCCCGCCGAGCCGGTCTTCTCCCCCGCCGAGCGCGCCCGCGGCCGTGCACTGCGCCGCGCCCAGCTGCCGTGGGCGCTGGGCGGCCGCCTGGCGGGCCTGGCGTTGACCCTGGTGCTCGGCCTGAGCCCGGCCGGTGCCGCACTGGTGACCGCGACCGGCCGTTGGTTCGGCGGCTCCCGGACGGCCGGGGTGCTCGCCGGGGCGGCGGCCCTGGTGCTGCTCGGCCAGGCGCTGCAGCTGCCCTTCGGCGCCGGGGCGCGCACCGTGCGGGCCCGGTACGGGCTGGTGACCCAGGGCTGGGCCGGCTGGGCGGTGGACGCCGTGCGCTCGCTGGCGCTCACCCTGCTGCTCGTCCTCCCGCTGGTGCTCGGCCTGTTCACGTTGACCGCCTGGTCGCCGCAGCACTGGTGGCTCCCGGCGGCGGGGGCCGCGGCGCTGCTGACCGCCGCGCTGTCCTTCCTCCACCCGCTGCTGATCGAGCCGGTGTTCAACCGGTTCACCCCGATGCCCCCGGGCGAGCTGCGGACCGCGCTGCTGGCGCTGGCCGAGCGGGACGGCGTACGGGTCCGGGACGTCCTGGTGGCGGACGCCTCCCGCCGGACCACCGCGCTGAACGCGTACGTCTCCGGGCTGGGTGCGACCCGCCGGATCGTCGCGTACGACACGCTGCTGTCGGCCGCCGAGCCGCGTGAGGTGGAGCTGGTGGTGGCGCACGAGTTGGGGCACGTCAAGCACCGGGACGTGGCGGTCGGGACGGCGCTCGGCGCGGTGGGCGCCGCCGGGGCGGTGGCCGTGCTGGGCCTGCTGGCCAACTGGCACCCGCTGTTGTCGGCCGCCGGGGCGGCGGACGCGGCCGATCCCCGGGCGCTGCCGCTGCTGGCCGCGCTCGCCGCGCTGATCGGTGCCCTGTCGGGGCCGGTGCAGTGCGCGGTGAGCCGTCGGATCGAGGCCAGGGCGGACCGGCACGCACTCGAACTGACCGGTGACGCCGAGCAGTTCGTGGCGATGCAGCGCAGACTGGCGGTGGTGAACGTCTCGGATGTCGACCCGCCCCGGGTGCTTGAGCTACTGTTCGCCACTCACCCGAGTGCGACCCGCCGGATCGCGGCCGCCCGCGCCTGGCAGGCCGAGTGGGCCCGGACGGCGGGCGGGGACGCTGGCAAAAGCAGGGACGCGGGCGCAGGCGGGGGCACGGACGGAGGCGGGGGCACGGACGGACCGGCGGGCGACGACCCGGGCGGGGCGGCGCCGACACGCGCGACTCCGGGCGAATCCGTTGTATAGTGCAACAAATCTCCAGGAGGTAGCAACGCCGTGCCCGGCCGCAAGTCGTCCATCGACACCATCCAGCGCGAGCTGACCGCCTTCGCCCGCCGTGCCCGGCACAAGGCCTCCCAGCTGCACCCCGACCTCTCCCTGGTCACGTACAGCATCCTCGACCTGATCACCGAGCGCGGCGGCTGCCGGGCCGCCGACGTGGCCGCGCACTTCATGCTCGACAAGTCCACCGTCAGCCGCCAGGTCACCGCCCTGGAGAAGCTCGGCCTGCTGCGCCGCGAGGCCGACCCGGACGACCAGCGCGGCCAGATCCTGCGCGCCACCGACGCCGGACTCACCCTGCTGCAGGACGCCAACGAGCAGCGCCGGCTCTCCTTCACCGCCCGCTTCACCGACTGGTCCGACGAGGACATCGCCCGCTTCGCCGCATACCTGGTCCGCTACGGCAAGGACGGCTGACCGGCCCCGGGCGCACCACCCGGACCGGCGGGCAGGCCACCCGCCGGGGCCCGGCCGCCGTCCCGGGGTGCGCCCCACCGCCCGCACGGTGTACAGAGGAGGGGTGCCCCTCCGGCAGCGCCCCGATGAACCCCGTCCGCGCGCCCGCCGCCGCTCCTGGCGGCCGGACCGCCGAGTGATGACGGCGCTGCCGCTCGCACTGATCGTCGTGATCACCGTCGTCGACCTCCTCTCGCCGCCGCAGATCCACCTCGGGCCGCTGCTGATCGTCGCCCCCGCCCTCACCGCCTCGATCGCGGGCCCCCGGGCCACCGCCGGGGTCGCCCTGCTCGCCCTCGGCGCGCTCACCCTCATCGGCGCCGCCCGGGACGGCCTGACCAGCGCCAACATCGAGACCCAGCTGAGCGCCCAGGTGATCGTCTCGGTGCTGATCGTCGGCCTACGGGTGCTGCGCGACCGGCACGAACGCGAACTGGCCCGAGTGCGCTCGGTCTCCGAGGCCGCCCAACGGGTGCTGCTGCGCCCGCTGCCGGAGCGGATCGGGCCGCTGCACCTGGCCTCCGTCTATCTGGCCGCCGAGGCCGAGGCGCAGGTCGGCGGGGACCTGTACGCGGCCGCCCGCACCGCCACCGGCACCCGGCTGCTGGTCGGCGACGTACGCGGCAAGGGGCTGTCCTCGCTCGGCGACGCCGCCCTGCTGCTCGGCGCCTTCCGGGCCGCCGCCCACCTGCACGCCGAGCTGCCGGACCTGGCCGCGTACCTGGACGGCAGCGTCTGCTGGGACCTCGCCCAACTGGCCCAGAGCCGGCAGGCCGAACGCTCCCGGCGCCCGGACCCGCCCGAGGGCGCGCCGGACGAGGGCGGCGAGTCCTTCATCACCGCCGTCCTGCTCGACATCCCCGACGACGGCGCACTGGTCCACCTGATCGACTGCGGGCACCCGCCCCCGCTGCTGCTGCGCCCGGAGGGCCTCACCACCCTCACCACCCCCCAGCCCGCGCCGCCGCTCGGGCTCGGCGAGCTCGCCCCGGTCTCCTACGAGGTGCAGACCTTCGCGTTCCGCCCCGGCGACCGGCTGCTGATCTACACCGACGGCGTGATCGAGGCCCGGGACGCCCAGCGCCGCTTCTACCCGCTCACCGACCGGGTCACCGCCTGGCAGGCCGAACGCCCCGGCGTCCTGCTGCACCGCCTGCGCCGCGACCTGCTCGCCCACGTCGGCCGACGGCTGGACGACGACGCGGCGATGGTGCTGGTCGAGCGGCTGCCGTGAGGGGCGGGGCCGCACCGGAGGCGACGCGGGACGGGAGCCGGAAGGCGGCAGGCCGCCGCTACGGCGTGTACACGTACGGCGTGGTCGTGCTCAGCCGGGCGAAGCCGAGCCGCTCCAGGATGGGACGGCTCTGGTCGCTGGCGTCCACCTGGAGGTACTCGTAGCCGAGCGCGGCGGCCTGGCGGGCGCGGTGGGCGACCAGGGCCCGGTAGATGCCCCGGCCGCGCCAGCCGGGCACCGTGCCGCCACCCCACAGGCCGGCGAAGCCGGTGCCCGGGTTCAGCTCCATCCGGGCGGCGCTCACCGGCTGGTCGCCGGCCATCGCGACGATCATGCTGAGCGTGCCCGAGTCGTGCCGGAGGTGGTCGAGCAGCCGCTCCCGCAGGGTGCCCCCCGGGGTGCCGAAGGCGAGCTCGTGGGCCGTGACCATGAGGTCCACCCCGGCCGGGTCGGTGACCGGCTCCACGCGGACGCCCTCGGGCAGCGCCGCGTCGGTGGGCAGCTCGTCGATCCGGGCGATCATCAGCGCCTCGTCCGGTTCGGCGGTGAAACCGGCCGCGAGCAGCCGTCGGCCGAGGTCGGCGGGGCGGTCGTGGGAGTAGGTCTTCCACTCGAACTCCAGGCCCAGCCCGGCGAAGTGGGCGACCTGCGCGGCGATCGCGGCATCCGCCCCGGCCTCGTCCAGGCCGGACCAGACGACGCCGTTCCAGGCGTGCTCCCCGCCGGTCTGGCGCACCACGGCGCCGTCGCGCTCGACGCGGACCCCGGGGCCGTCCGGCCGCGCGTCGCGCCGGAGCCGCTGGTCGAACAGGGCGAGTACATGATCAGAATCCATCCGCCCACTTCAACACGGGTGCGCGGGCACACGCCACCCGTTTTCGCCCGACGCGCGGCCGCCGCCCGCCCGGCCCGTTCACCGCTGCGGCGTACGGATCACCTCGCTCGGCGCGTCCGCGCCCATGACGGCGTCCAACAGTTTCCGGGAGGCCTCCAGTTGGTCCATCTGCCGGGTGATCCGGGCCCGCTCGCGGGCCAGCACGGTGAGCAGCTCCGGGCAGGTCGGACCGGGACGGCGCTGCCCGGGGAGCGGCAGGCCCGGGAGGATCTCGGCGATCACGGCGCTGTTGAGCCCGGCCGCGAGCAGGGTGCGGATGCCGTGGACGGTGTCCACGTCCCGGTCGCCGTACTCGCGGTAGCCGCTGGGGCGGCGCTCGGGGGTGAGCAGCCCCTGCTCCTCGTAGTAGCGCAGGGCGCGCGGGGTGACCCCGGTCCGCCGGGCCAGTTCTCCGATCCGCATCACGGCACCTCTTCCCTCACCCGTCACCGGCCACCGAGCACCGGCCACCGAGCACCGACGGCCCCGGCCTTGACTCTGCCGTCGGCGTGAAGGTCTAGCGTAACCGCCATGCCGAACGAACGATCTTCCGCACCGTCATCAACTCACTTTCCCGCCACCGCCGTTGCCGTCCTCGGCCTGGGTCCGATGGGCCGCGCGCTGGCCGGGGCGCTGCTCGCCGCCGGGCACCCCGTCACCGTCTGGAACCGCACCCCGGGCCGGGAGGCCGACCTGCCCGCCCGGGGCGCGCGGGTGGCCGCCACCGCGGCCGAGGCGGTGGCGGACGCCCCACTGGTGCTGCTCTGCGTCCGCGACCGGGCCGCCGCCCGGACCGTCCTGGACGACGCCGGGCAGGCGCTGCGCGACCGGACGGTCGTCAACGCCACCTCCATCACCCCGGAGGACGCCCGGGCCGACGCCGCCGAGGCCGGAGCCCGCGGCCACCGCCTCCTCAGCGCGGCGATCCTCACCCCCACCCCGACCATCGGCCGCCCCGAGGGCACCATCCTGCTCAGCGGCGACGCCGGGACCTTCGCCGAGCACCGACCGACCCTGCGGGCGCTGGGCACCGTACGGCACGTCGGCGCCGACCAGGGACGGGCGGCCGCCTTCGACGCGGCCCTGCTGGACCTGTTCTGGACCACCGTGCACGGCCTGGTCCACGCCCTCGCCCTGGCCCGCACCGAGGGCATCAGCGGCGCCGAACTCGCCCCGTACGCCCAGGGGTTGCCGCAGCTGCTGCCCGCGGTGATCGAGGACTTCGCCCGCCGCGCGGACGAACGCCGACACCCGGGCGACCGCAGCAGCGTCGCCTCCGCGGCGGCCGGGCTGACGCACGTCGCCCACACCGCCCGGGCCCGCGGCCTGGACACCACCGTCCTGGACGCCGCCCTCGCGGTCACCCGCCGCGCGGTCGACCACGGCCACGGGGCCGACGGCGTGTCGACCCTGGTCGAGCTGTTCGCGCACTGACGCTGCCCTCCGCACACGGTGAACGGACGGGCTGGGACACTGGCGTCATGCTGTTGACGTGGATCGCCGAACTGGCCGACGAACCGCCGGTGCTGGTGCCGGACGACCGGCCGGTGGAGTGGGAGACCAACACCTGGTGGCTGACCGCCGAGGTCGAGGACCGGCAGTCGCTGACCGTCCAGGAGACGGTGGAGGCCTTCGAGCGGACCGCCGCCCTGCTCCGGGAGCGGGTCCGGGCACTCGGCCACGACGGGCCGGCCACCTTCTACGTCTGGCACGACGAGCAGGCCGGCCAACTGCGCTGCTCGACCGGCTCGGTCGGCCCGGACGACCTCCCCTTCGGCCGGGCCTACACCCCGACCGCGGACCTCGGACCGATCGTCGCGGACTACCTCGCCGACGAGGAGCCCGGCACGACCGGGCTGACAGACCCGGCGGAGGAAACGGCGGACGGAACGGCGGACGGAACGGACGGGACCGGCGTCGGGGACGTCCTCGACGACTCCGGGGCCTGGATCCCGGGTCAGCACCCGCCGTTCCCGGTCTGGGTCCGCGACGTCGCGGCACGCGCGCGGCCATGACCGACCGGGGCCGGGTCACCGGTACATCCGGCAGCGCTCCTGCGCCAGGTACCCGCCGTCCACCGGCAGGACGGCCCCGGTGATGAAGGAGGCCTGGTCGGAGGCGGGAACGCCACTGCCCGTGCCCTGCCCGGTTCGACGGTCGGCCGTCGAACCGGGCAGGGCACGGGCGCGGGCGGAGCCGCACTCGTCAGGCCCCCAGTGCCTCACACCCTCACACCCTCACACCCTCAGACCGTGAGGACGATCTTCCCGCGCAGGTGCCCGTACTCGCTGAGCCGCTGCGCCTCCGCCGCCTCCGCGAGCGGGAGCACCCGGTGCAGCGGCAGCCGCAGGGTGCCCGCCCGGTGCAGGGCCAGCGCGGCGTCCAGGCTCTCCCGGTGGTACATCTGCTCGCCCTCGGCGCCACCGGTGAAGCGGACGCCGTACTGCTCCGCCCCCGGGATGTCGGCGATCGTCAGCACCCGGTCCGCGCTGCCCGTCAGCTCGATCGACAGCGGCAGGACGCCGCCCTGACCGGCCGCGTCCAGCGCCCGGTCCACCCCGCCCGGGGCGGCCGCCCGCACCCGCTCGGCCAGGCCCTCGCCGTACGTCACCGGGATCGCGCCGAGCTCGCGCAGGTAGTCGTGGTTGGCCTCGCTCGCGGTGCCGACCACGGTGATCCCGCGAGCCCGGGCGAACTGCAGCAGCAGCGTGCCGACCCCGCCCGCCGCGCCGTGCACCAGCAGCGTCTCGCCCGCCCGGACGCCCAGGTTCGCGAGGACCCGCTCGGCGGTCTCGGCGACGGTCGGGATCGCCGCGGCCTCCTCCCAGCTCAGCGTGGCGGGCTTGTGCGCCAGCCGGTCCGCGTCCAGCAGCGCGTGCTCGGCGTAGCCGCCGCCCATCAGCGCGCCGAACACCTCGTCGCCGGGGGCGAAGCCGGTCACCTCCGTGCCGACCTCCTCCACCACCCCGGACACCTCGTAGCCGGGCACGGCGGGGAAGGTGACCGGGAAGAAGCCGTCCAGTGCGCCGCTGCGCACCTTGTGGTCCAGCGGGTTGACGCCCACCGCACGCACCGCGACCCGCACCTGGCCGGGCCCGGGGGCGGGCAGCTCGATCTCGACGGGGCGCAGCACGTCCGCGTCGCCGTACTGGGGGAAGGCGATCGCCTTGGTCATGGGAGGTCCTCTTCGTCCTTGGCTGGTCCGGGGGTTGGCCCGGGACCCGGCCGGGAGTCGCCCGGCGCCGTTTCGTTCCGACGGGTTCCATCCTGCTCCGCCCGTCCCGCTCCGGCCGGTCCTTCGGACAGTTCGACCTGGCCGAAGGGAGGGGTGGCCCGCGGCGGCGCCCGCACTAGGCTGAACGGTATGGACGAGACCTGGCAGCAGTACTGGAGCCGACCCGAGGACGCGTTGGCGCGGGCCGTCGAGGTGCTGCGCACCCCCCGGCCCGACCTCATGCCGCGGCTGTCGGAGGTGATCCGCACGCTCGTCCCGCACCTCGCGATCGCCCACCTCAGCGGCGTCTGCACCCACTCCCCCGCACTCGCCTACGGCCCGCCCGAGCTGACCGGCGGCACCAGCGGCCTGGAGCTGTCCCGGCTGGCCGAGCGCGCGGCCGGGACGACCTCGACCGGCCGGCCCTGGCAGGGCGAGGCCGAACTCGCGGGCCGGACCCGGCCGGTGGTGGCGGTCGCGACCGAGCAGGGCGACGGCAAGGGCGCGGTCGTGGTGCTGGTCCGGGCGGACGCCGAGCCGGTGTCGCCCGCCGCACTCGCCGTGCTCCAGCAGCTGTGCGAGCTGGTGATCGCCCACTCCGCCCACCGCTCCACCGACGCCGCGCCCAGCCTGGCGGCGGCCTCCCGGGCCGCCGCCGACGCCCGCGCCCGGGCCACCGCCGAGTTCACCGGCACCCACGGCGCGACGCTCAGCGCGATCCTGGCACCGCTGCGCTCGGCCGACCTGGACGACGCCGCCGCGCGCCGGGCCGCCACCGAGCTGGCCGTCACCGCCCTGCTGGACCTGCGCCGCGCCGCCGACCTCGACCGCACGCTCAGCGAGGAGCCCGCCGACGCCGCGTTCGCCCGGCTCGCCCGGGAACTGCGCCCGCTGCTGCGGCACACCCGGGTCAGGCTGGACCTCGCGCCCCCGGCGGAGGCCGCCCGGTCCGTCCCGGCGGACACCGCGCACACCGCCCGGGACGCCGTCCGGGTCGCCGTGATGCTGATGCTGGAACAGGAGAAGCCGGCCCGGCTACACGTGAGTTGGCAGTTCACGACGGACGGCGCGCTGCGCGCGGTGGTACGCGACGACGGCCTCGGGCTGCTCGCCGCCGACGCCCTGGCCGTGCACCGCACCGCCGAGCGGATCGCCGCGCTGGGCGGCCGCTACGGCGTCGAGTCCGTCCCCGGCTGGGGGACCACCGTGACCGTCGACCTGCCGCTCGGCCTGCCCGCCCCGATCGCCGCCACCGATCCGCTGGACGGACTGCAGCCGCGCGAACTGGAGGTGCTCGACCAGCTGGCCCAGGGCCGCCGCAACCGGGACATCGCCGAGGCGCTGCACATCAGCGAGTCCACGGTGAAGTTCCATGTCGCCAACATCCTGGCCAAGTTGGGCGTCAGCTCGCGCGGCGAGGCGGCGGCGCTGGCTCACCGGGCCGGAATGCCCGGCGCCTCGCGACTGCACGTGGCATCCTGAACCGGTCCCCCGTCCCTCTCCGGCCCCAGGAGTCCCGATGACCCCGCTCACCCCGCCGCGGACCGTCCTCGTCACCGGCTCCACCGACGGCCTCGGCCGGGCCCTCGCCCACCGGCTCGCCGCCGAGGGCGCCACCGTCCTGCTGCACGGCCGCGACCAGGGCAAGCTGGACCGCACGGCCGACTCGATCGCCGGGGCCCACGGCGTCGCCCGCCCCGTCACCCTGCGCGCCGACCTCGCCGACCTCGACCAGGTCCGCGCCCTCGCCGCCGGGGTCCGGGCCACCACCGACCGGCTGGACGCCCTGGTCAACAACGCGGGCGTCGGCGCCGGCGAGCCCGACGGCCGCACCCGCCGCACCAGCGTCGACGGCCACGAACTGCGCTTCGCCGTCAACCACTTGGCCGGCTTCCTGCTCAGCCTCGAACTGCTGCCGCTGCTGCGGGCCGGCGCCCCCGCGCGCATCGTCAACGTCGCCTCCGCCGGACAGGAGGAGGTCGACTTCGACGACCTGATGCTGGAGCGCGACTACAGCGGGACCAGCGCGTACTGCCGCAGCAAGCTCGCCCAGATCGCCTGCGGCCTCGAACTGGCCGCCCGGGTGCCCGCCGCCGAGGTGACCGTCAACAGCCTCCACCCGTCGACGTACATGCCCACCAAGATGGTGCTCCAGGAGATCGGCTACAGCATCGACAGCCTGGAGGACGGCCTCGCCGCCACCCACCGGCTGGTCACCGACGCAGCCCTGGCCGGCGTCACCGGCCGCTACTACGATCGCCTGCGGGAGGCCCGTGCCAACCGCCAGGCCTACGACCTGCGCGCCCGTGCGGAGTTGTGGGAGCGCAGCCTGAAGCTCGTCGGGCACCCGGGCCCCTGAGGAGGCGACATGAGCGACCGTCCCGACCCCGTCACCTGGGACCCTTCGGCCCCCGGCGTGCTGCGGCTGCCCTCCGGGCGGCTGCTGCGCGGCCGCGGCGTCCGCAACCCGCTGCCGCCCGGGCCCCGGCCCGACTTCGGCGTCTACCTGCTCGACCGCGCGCCGAACCCGCTCCCCTGGCCGAGCCGCTGGGTGCGCTGGCCGGACTTCCGCCTGCCCGCCGACCGCGCGGACGCCGCCGACGCCTTCCGCGAGGCCTGGCAGCGCTGCGCGGACGAGCGGGTCGAACTCGCC
Organism: Kitasatospora sp. NPDC096077; assembly: GCF_040303245.1. Classification (NCBI taxonomy): domain Bacteria; kingdom Bacillati; phylum Actinomycetota; class Actinomycetes; order Kitasatosporales; family Streptomycetaceae; genus Kitasatospora; species Kitasatospora sp. NPDC096077. The sequence continues at coordinate 107,851 of NZ_JBEOSV010000022.1, forward strand.
TGCGCGGGCGGCCGGGGACGCACCGGCACCGCCCTCGCCTGCATCGCGGTGCTGGACGGCGTCCCGGCGGCGGAGGCGGTCGGCTACGTGCGGGAGCACTACAGCCGGCACGCGGTGGAGACGCCGTGGCAGCGCAGGTTCGTGGAGCGGCTGGGCCGGCCCGACCGGTGACGGATGACGGTGACGGATGACCGTCAGCTGCGCGGATAGGTCTTCGTGACGGTGCCGTTGGCGTCCGCCCGCAGGTAGCCGCTGCCGTAGGAGTCGCCGACGTACACCAGCAGGGTCGGCCCGGTGTCGCCCATTCCCGGGGCGTTGCGCACGGCGATGTGGTGGCTGGTCGGGTGGGCGATGCCGAGCTCTGCGTCGGCCCGCTGCAACAGGGCCGGGAGGGCGTCCCAGTTGACCGCCTGGAGGTCCACTGGCTTCTCCTCGAAGGCCACGGTGCCGGAGCGCAGGCCCTGGGTGGTCTTGCCGTCGCGGTAGTCGAAGGAGTCGTAGAGCTTCGGGTTCGCGGCGGTCGCGACGACGACGCCCCCGGAGTCCTGCTGGAGCGTGAACTCCAGGACGGGACGGCCGCCGGCCTTCTGGTTCATGGACTGGATCGCACCGCGGACGCCGGCGGGCGTGAGCAGGCCCGGATAGGGCGCCGGCGCGTCGCTGCCGGGGAGCTTGCCGGCGTCCTTGGCCGCGAAGTACTGGATGCCGTAGACGACGGACATCGTCAGCACCGGCACCAGGAGCAGGTAGCCGGACCGCAGCCTGCCGCGCTTCCGGCCGGGGTGGGGTCTCGCGTCGCTCGGCTCCTGGGCGGGGGGCCTCGGCGGGCCGAAGGTCTGCCCGGTGGTCGCACCGGCGGGGTGTCCGGTGGGGTGTCCGCCCGGGTACCCGGTGGGGTGTCCGGTGGTCGCACCGGTGGGGTATCCGCCCGGGTACCCGCCGGAGTATCCGGTGACCCGCTCGGTGGCCTGCGGCGGTACAGTGCCGGCGGTCGGCTGGAAGCGCACCGTGCCGACCGTGCCGGCCTCCCCCACCACCGAGGCCGCGTACTCGGCCTCGGCGAGCTGCCGGTCGAGCAGCCAGGCGTCGGGCCGGGCGGCCGTGTCGCGCACCAGCAGGGCGGCGAGCACCGGGCCCAGCGGCCCGGACCGCACCGGCGGCGGGACCGGCTCGTCCAGCACGGCGGCGAGGGTGGCCAGGCTGGTGCCGCGCCGCAGCGGGTGGTAGCCCTCGACCGCGACGAAGAGCATCATCCCCAGCGACCACAGGTCCGAGGCCGGGTTGCCCTCCTCGCCGCGGACGCGTTCGGGGGCGATGTACTCGGGCGAGCCGATCAGCGCGCCGGTGGTGGTCAGGCTGGGCGACTCCGCCAGCGCGGCGATGCCGAAGTCGGTGAGGACCGGGCTGCCGTCCGGGCGCAGCAGGACGTTGCCGGGCTTCACGTCGCGGTGCTGGATGCCGGCCGCGTGCGCGGCGCTCAGCGCGGAGAGCACGCCGCGGCCGAGTCGGGCCGCCTCCAGCGGCGACATCGGGCCGCGGGCGAGGCGGTCGTGCAGGGAGCCGCCGGTGACCAGCTCCATCACCAGCCAGGGGTGCGGGTACTCGGGCCGGTCGACGATGTGGTGGATCGTCGCCACGTGCGGGTGGTTGAGCCGCGCCAGCGAACGGGCCTCGCGCAGCACGCGTTCGCGCAGCACCGCCGCCGCCCCCGGGTCCCCGGCGAGGTAGGCCGGATCCGGCGCGCGCACCTCCTTCAGCGCCACCTCGCGTTGCAGGACGGTGTCGCGTGCCCGCCACACCAGACCCATGCCTCCGCCGCCCAGACGCTCCACCAGTTCGAAGCGCCCGTCGATGAGTTGGAGCCCCGGCCCCCCAGAATCCATGACGGTCATCGTAGGGGGGAGGTCCGTCATCCGTGACACCGCCCGCCACCCCGGAGCCCGGGCTCCCGCCCCGCGGCGTGCGGCTCACAACTCCCAGGGCTGGTCGGCGGCCCAGGCCTCCGCGGTGCGCCAGTCGACGGTCGGGTGGGCGGCGTGCAGGGCCTCGGTGTCGATGGCGAGGCCGACCTGCTGGAAGTAGCGGAACATCGCGGCGAGGTCGGCCGAGTAGGTCTCGACGACGGAGAGCGGCACCTGCTCGCAGCGGATCGGTCGGCCGGAGGCGGCGGTGATGGCGGCGGCGATCTGGTGGCCGGTGCGCCACTGGGAGGCGATGTCGATGCGGCGGCCGGTGTAGCCGTCCGGGTGGGCGAGGACGTGGGCGGCGAAGGCGCCGATGGTGTCGGCGGCGATCACCGGGATGGGGGTGTCGGCGGGCATCGGGAGGAGGAAGACGCCCTCGCGCAGGGCCTGGAGGGTCCAGTCGTTGGCGTAGTTGTCCAGGAAGACGGCCGGGCCGAGGACGGTCCAGGGCAGGTCGAGGGTGGCGAGGTGCTCTTCGATGCGCTGCTTGGAGTCGAAGTGCGGGATGCCGGTGGAGCGGTCGGCGTTGCTGGCGGAGGTGAGGACCACGTGCCGGACGGAGTCGGTGGCGGCCGCCGCGTCGAGCAGGGCGGTGCCCTGGCGGATCTCGGTGTCGAGGTCCGTCCCGAACGGGGTGGACATCGCGAAGAGGGCGCCGGTGCCGTCGAGGGCGGCGGTGAGCGAGGCCGGGTCGTCGAAGTCGGCGTACGCCAACTCGGCTCCGAGGGCGGCGAGTTCGCGGGCGGCCGGGGAGCCGACGGCGCGGGTGAGGGCACGGACCGGACGGCCGGCCCGGAGCAGGGCGCGGGCGGTGGCGCCGCCCTGGGCGCCGGTGGCGCCGGTCACGGCGACGGGGAGTCGAGCATTTATCTGCGTCATGCAGTCAATGTAAGGAGACATCTCTGCGCGACGCAACTTTTTATCGGGCCGCCGGTTACCCTGGCCCCATGACGCCCTCCCGCGACGAACTGATGGCCCGGCTCTGGCCGGTCTCACGCCGCTACCTGGCCTCCTACGTGCTGTTCAACCAGGCCGTCGCCGACCACCTCGGCATGCACCCGACCGACGTCCAGTGCCTCAACCTGCTCACCCTGGAGGACGGCCCGGTCACCACCGGCCGGATCGCCGAACTGACCGGGCTCACCAGCGGCTCGGCCACCCGACTGGTCGACCGGCTGGAGAAGGCCGGCCTGGTGGTCCGGCGACGGGACGAGACGGACCGGCGCCGGGTGCTGGTCGCCGTGCTCCCCGAGGCACTGGAGCGCTTCGGGGAGGTGTGGCGCGCCCTCAGCGTCGACTGGGTGGCGATGTACGCCGAGGACAGCGAGGACCAACTCGACTTCCTGCTCCGGCACATGAGCCGCACGGTCGAGCTCAGCCACCGGCAGATCGCCCGGCTGGCCGAGAAGGACCTCTAGGCCGAGAGAGAGCTCCGGGCCGAGAAGGGCTTCCCGCCGCGCGGCACTAGGTCTTCCGCAGCTCCGGCGCCGGGACCCCGATCAGCAGCCGCCGCACCGCGTCCCAGGCCGCCCGCAGCGCGGCGGCGCAGGCCCGGGTGTCGGAGTCGAGCAGCCGCAGCCAGGCGCCGCTGTCCTGCGGCAGCACGCTGACCCCGTACAGCAGCCCGCGCTCCGCCAGCGCCTCGTGCAGGACGTCGGCGATCCGCGCCGCCGGGGCGAGCGGGCTGAGCACGTACAGGCTGGACATCACGTCGTGCCCGCCGAGCACCGCCGGGCCCGTCGTGCCGCCGCCCGAGGGCTCCAGCCGCACCGTGTCCAGGGCCACCAACTCGCCGTCCGGGCGCCGGACTTCGAGGTCCGAGGCGAACACCCGGTAGGCGTTGCGCTCGCCCCGGGCGAGGCGCCCGGCCAGCACCGTCTCGCCGGCCAGCACCGTCGCCCCGGGGTCCACGGTCAGCACGGTGCGCTGGTAGAACCGGGCGTCGACGAAGGGGATCACCGGCTCGGGCAGGTACTCCACATAGGCGCCCGGCCCGGCCTCCAGGTTGACCAGCTGCGTCGCGTAGTCGTACTCCATCCGGTAGACCTTGGTGGCCGCCTGGGTGGTGAGGTGGACGGCCGTGTCGGCGCCGCAGCGGACGTCGGTGCGCAGCCGGTCGGCCTGGAGGATGCCGCCGCCGGTGGACATCAGCAGGGTGACGGCGAGGTCGGGGCGGGCCGGGTCGAAGTACAGCGGGCGCATGATCTGCAGCGGCGACTTCTGGTAGTGGCCGGTGAGTTCGGTGCGCCCGCCGATCCGCTCGAAGGCCAGCTCCAGCAGCCCGACCTTGCCGGGGCGCCCGACCGCGAGGGTGTCGGGCGTCCCGGCGTACCGGCGGACCTCGGACGGGACCCGGGCGGGCTCGTAGTGCCGGGGGTCCAGCCGGGGGACGGAACCCGGGGCGAGGGTCGTCACGCCGGGACCTTCCGGAAGGTCTCCAGGAAGGTCGCGATCTCCTCCAGCCCCTCCCCCGTCAGGCAGTTGGTGAGCACCACCGGACCGCCCTCGCGCACCCGGCGGGCGTCGGACTCCATGACGCCGAGGTCCACGCGGACGTACTGGGCGATGTCGATCTTGTTGATGACCAGCAGCTCCGACTCGGTGATGCCCGGGCCGCGCTTGCGGGGCATCTTCTCGCCCTCGGCGGTGTCCAGCACGAACAGGAAGAGGTCGACCAGCACCGGGCTGAAGGTGAGGGTCAGGTTGTCGCCGCCGGACTCGAACAGCAGGGTGTCGACGTCGGGGAAGCGCTCCAGCATCTCCGCCCCGGCGGCGAGGTTCATGGTCGGGTCGTCCCGCACCGCCGTGTGCGGACAGGCGCCGGTCTCGACGCCGACCACCCGCTCGGGGTCGAGCACCCCGGCCAGGGTGCGGCGGACGTGCTGGGCGTCCTCCTGGGTGTAGATGTCGTTGGTGATGACCGCCGGGCGGTGGCCGCGCGCGATCAGCACCGGCACCAGCGCCTCGATCAGCGCCGTCTTGCCGGAACCGACCGGGCCGCCGATGCCCACCCGGAGCACGTTCTCGGTCATGCGGATCTCCTTGCAGAAGCAGAAGCGGAAGCGGAAGCAGTAGCAGCGGAAGCAGAAATGGAATGAGTGGGTTCAGCTCGCGAACAGCCGGGCCTCGGCCCGCTCGTGCCGGCCGGACATCGCGTCCGCGATCGGCACGCAGCCGCCCAGGTCCGCCGACTCCCGTACCAGCGCGGCCGCCACCACCTCCCGGATGACCGGGGCGGCCGCCCGCAGGACCACCTGCGCCCTGCGGTGGTCGGTCAGCCGCAGCCGCAGCGCGGCGCCGACGAAGCTGGTGCAGAAGGCGAACAGGTCGCTGGCGACGGCCTGTTCGACCGGTACGGCGGCCGAGGCGTAGGCGACCCCGGCGGCCACCGCCTGGCAGCCGGGGGCACGCTTCTCGGCGACCAGGGCGGCGTACCGCTCCAGCGGCTCGCCGCCCACCGACTCCCGGGCGATGTCCAGGAGTTGGCGTCCGGTACGGGTGGCGGCGATCCGCAGCTCACGGTTGAGCTTGGTGGCGTGCAGCCGTTGGTCGGTCTCGACCAGCAGCTCCCAGTCACCGGCCGCGGCGGCCCGGTGGGCCAGCGCGAGCGCCGTGGCGTCGGCCGGTCCCACGCTGTGCCGCAGCAGGTCGACGAGCAGCGCGGGCATGGTGTCGGCGGTGACGGCCTTCGCCTGGGCGTAGCCCTCCAGACCGTGCGAGAGGGTGTAGAAGCCGCTGGGGAAGGCCGAGTCGGTCAGCTGGAGGCTGACCAGCAGGGCGTCCAGGCCCGCGCCGCCACCGTCCTCAGGACCGGGACCAGGCCCGGGACCGGGACCAGGCCCGGGACCAGGCTCGGCGACGCCGCTCACGCGAGGTAGAACAGGTGGTTGAGCGGCAGTTCGCGGGCCGGCTCGATGGTGGCGGGCTCGCCGTCCAGGGTGACCTTGTACGTCTCCGGGTCGACCGCGATCCTCGGCAGGGCGTCGTTGCGCACCATGTGCTGCTTCCCCACCGAGCGGCAGTGCCGCACCGGCAGCACCCGGCTGTCCAGGCCGAGTTCCTTCGGCACCCCGAGGTCGACGGCGGCCTGGGACATGAAGGTGATCCGGGTGGCCTGCTTGGCCCGCCCGAGCGCGCCGTACATCGGCCGGTAGTACACCGGCTGCGGGGTGGGCAGCGAGGCGTTCGGGTCGCCCATCAGCGCCCAGTTGATGAGGCCGCCCTTGATGACCAACTTGGGCTTGGCACCGAAGGAGTTGATCGGCCACAGCACGATGTCGGCCAGCTTGCCGGGCTCCAGCGAGCCGATGTGCTCGGCGGTGCCGGAGGCGATCGCCGGGTTGATGGTGAGCTTGGCGAGGTAGCGCAGCACCCGGAAGTTGTCGTTGCGCTCGCTGTCGCCGGCCAGCTTGCCGCGCTCCGCCTTGCAGTGGTGGGCGGTCTGGAAGGCGCGGGTGAAGGACTCCCCGATCCGGCCCATGGCCTGCGAGTCGGAGGAGAAGATCGAGATGACGCCCTCGTCGTGCAGCACGGTCTCGGCGGCGATGGTCTCGGCGCGCACCCGGGAGTCGGCGAAGGAGACGTCCTCGGGGATGTCGTGGCTGAGGTGGTGGCAGACCATCACCATGTCGAGCAGCTCGTCCACCGAGTTGACGGTGTAGGGCAGGGTCGGGTTGGTGGAGGACGGCAGCACATTGGGCTCGCCGGCGATCCGCATGATGTCGGGGGCGTGGCCGCCGCCCGCGCCCTCGGTGTGGAAGGTGTGGATGGTGCGGCCGTCGATCGCGGACAGGGTGTCCTCGAAGAAGCCGGACTCGTTCAGGGTGTCGGTGTGGATGGCCACCTGCACGTCGTACTCGTCGGCGACGCTCAGCGCGCTGTCGATCGCCGCCGGGGTGCTGCCCCAGTCCTCGTGCACCTTGAGGCCGCACACGCCGGCCTCGACCTGCTCGCGCAGTGCGCCCGGCAGCGAGCCGTTGCCCTTGCCGAGCAGGCCCACGTTGACCGGGAGGTCCTCGACCGCCTGGTACATCCGGCCGATGTTCCACGGCCCGGGGGTGCAGGTGGTGCCGTTGGTGCCGTCGGACGGGCCGGTGCCGCCGCCGATCAGCGTGGTGATGCCGTTGCTCAGCGCCTCCTGGGCCTGCTGCGGGGCGATGAAGTGGATGTGGGTGTCGATGCCGCCGGCGGTGGCGATCAGGTGCTCGCCGGAGATCACCTCGGTGCCGGGGCCGATCACCAGCTTGGGGTGCACCCCGCTCTGGGTGTGCGGGTTGCCGGCCTTGCCGACGGCGGTGATGAAGCCGTCCTTGACGCCGATGTCGCCCTTGACCACGCCGAGCACCGGGTCCAGCACGACGACGTTGGTGATGACCAGGTCGAGCGCGCCCTGGACGGAGGTCGCCGCCGGGTCCTGGGCCATGCCGTCGCGGATGCCCTTGCCGCCGCCGTAGACGGCCTCGTCGCCGTAGTGGCCCTGGTTGTGGTCCTTCTCGACCTCGACCACCAGGTTGGTGTCGGCGAGGTGGAAGCGGTCGCCGACGGTGGGGCCGAACAGGTCGGTGTACTGCTTGCGGGACAGCATGGCCATCAGCGGTCGCCCTCCTCGTGGGTCTCCGGGTGGATGTGGGTGTGGAAGTCCCTGCCGTGCAGGTCGTCGTCCTTGTTCTCCAGGTGGGTGCCCTTGAAGCCGCGGGCGATCGCCCGGTCGATGGCGCGGACGCGGGTGTCCCGGGCGGTGACGCCGCCGTCCACCAGGTTGCTGAAGCCGACCAGGCGGCGGTGCCCGCCGAACTCGGCGAGGGTGACGTCCTTGGTGTCGCCGGGCTCGAAGCGGACGGCGGTGCCGGCCGGGATGTCGAGGTGCTTGCCGAAGGCGGCGTTGCGGTCGAAGTCGAGGGCGCGGTTGGCCTCGAAGAAGTGGTAGTGGGAACCGACCTGGATCGCGCGGTCGCCCGTGTTGCTGACCGTGATGGTGGCCTTGGTACGGCCGGCGTTGATCTCCACGGGGTCGTCGCCGTACAGGTATGCGGCGCTACCGGACATGGCTGGCCTTCCTCTCTGCCGGTTCGGTGGGGGTGTGTGCGTGGGAGTGGCTGGGCGTGTGGCCGTGGGGGTGGCCGTGGGTGTGGCTGTGGGGCTGGTCGCCCGGGCCGTGGCTGTGGGGCTGGTCGCCCGGCCCGTGGGCGTGGGGGGCGCCGTGGGTGTGGCCGTGGGACTGGTCGCCCGGCCCGTGGCTGTGGGCGTAGCCGTGGCCGTGCTCGGCGTCGAGGCCGGCCAGGATGCCGTCCTCGCCGTGGCCGAGCAGGTGCAGGGCCGCCGCCGTGCGGGCCGCGACCACCCCGGCGATCGCGGACGGGCGCAGCAGCGGGCCGCCGGCCCGTACGTGCGCGGTCGGACCGCGGTCGGCGGGGCCGTCGAGCAGCGCGGCCGGCAGCGCCGGGCCGAAGGAGGCCGGGACGGCGGTGACCCGCTCCGCGCCGAGCAGGCGGCAGCGTTCGACGCCCTCGGCCGGATCCGGGTCGCCGCCGGTGAAGGCGACCTCGACCCGGTGGTGCCGCCCGTACTGGCGGACCAGGCGGGCGATCCGGAACAGTTCGGCGTCCTCGAAGGGGCCGGCCGCCGGGGCGGTGACCAGGACGGCGTCCCCGTCGCCGGCCGTCGCCGCGGCGGCGCGCAACCAGCCGATCAGGTGCTCGGCGGCGCCGAAGGGCGCGGTGAGCGCGAGCCGTCCGCGGCCCTCGCCGGCGGCGAGCCAGCGCAGGGCGCGGGCGGTGTCGGCGACCAGTCTCGGGTCCCGTCCGTGTGTCATCGGGACGACGCACACCGGTGCGTCGCCGGCCGCGAGCGCGGAGCGGACGGCTTCGGCCAGCGGACGGCCGGGGGCGGCCGTGGCGTGCACGGTGAACCCGTGACCGCTGCGCCCGACCGGGTCCACCAGGTCGGCCAGGTGCCGGCCGCCGTCGCTCTCGTGCCCACCGGCCAGGACGACCAGGGCAGGCTGACGTGCAGTCATCGGTCAGGCACCGACCGGGTCGTGGCAGGAGACCAGCTTGGTGCCGTCCAGGAACGCGGCCTCGACCTGGAGCAGCGGCAGCATCTCGCGCACGCCGGGCATCACCTCGGCGTTGCTGACCACCTGCTTGCCGATCTCCATGCACTCGGCGACGGTGCGGCCGTCCCGGGCGCCCTCCATGATGGCCTCGCTGATCAGTGCGCAGGCCTCGCTGTAGTTGAGCTTGACGCCGCGGTCGCGGCGTTTGCGGGCCAGATCGGCCACGACGTAGATGTAGAGCTTGTCCATCTCACGCGGGGAGAGATTCACGGGAACCACTCCTCCTTTCCGAGAATCCGACGGAATTACAAGTCAGATGAAAAACAAGGGAGTTGGACGACCGGGGTACCGGGACGCGAGCGCCGGAACGGGAATACCAGATTAGGGCGCCCGCGGGATCAGGCCCGACGCAATCGGGGGACCGCCGGTACCGCCGCCAGGAACAGCAGGGTGGTCAGCACGAACGGCCAGGTGAAGGCGTGGCCGCCGAACGGCGCGGTGAGCGCGCCGAGCGCCGGGGTCAGCACGGTGGCCGCGGCCGCGCCGAGCACGGCGTAGGCCGCGCTCCAGCCGTCGGCGACGACGAACACCCCGCACAGCGCGAGCGCCACCAGCACCCCGCTGTACCCGAGCAGCCCCTGTCCGACCGCCTCGGCCGGCGCACCGAACGCCCAGGCGGTGAGCAGTCCCACGGCACTGCCGCCGCAGGCCACCGCCCCGGCGAGCCGACTGGCCGCGAACAGGCCCGCCAGGAACAGCAGACCGACGTACCACTGCGGCATGAAGAAGATCTGGCCGATGTTGGCGAAGAACCCGTGCCAGAGCTGTTCCCAGCTCAGCGCGGTTCCCCCGGCCGCCGGTACGGGCAGCGCGGCCGGTCCGGCACCCGTGGGCCACAACCGCCGGAAGCCGGGCGCGGCGACCGTGACGGCGGTCGCGACCAGGCAGAACGGCGCGGTCAGCGCGGGCAGTCCGCGCCCCGCCAGCAGCGTCCCGACCCCGGCGGCGACCACCACCGCGACGGCGGCGCCGAGCACCGCGACCACCACCGTGGCGGGATGCCCCGGACCGAGGAACACCGCACAGGCGAGCGCCACCAGGCACCCGTTGTACCCGGCCAGCCCGGCCTCCACGGTGTCCCGCCGCAGCCCGAGGCCGTGGGCGACGGCAGTGGAGACGGCGCTGCCGAGCAGGCCGTAGAGGCCGTACTGCCAGCCGGCGGCGAACAGTGCGGCGACGAAGAAGAGCCCGCACACGGCGGACGGCATGAAATCGACCTGGGCGATCCCGCGCAGGACTTCGACGACTAACTTGACGGATATCGGACGGACGACACCGGGAACCTCTTCCGAGGCTCCTTCCCCACCCTTTAGCTGACCCATGCGGCGCACCAATTCCCCGGTACGGCCGAGGGGGCTCGGGAGATTGCTCAGGAGCCCGTTCGGCGATTCGTTGGGAACCGTACTCCTGCGGATTGTGGAACGGGGCGGGCACGGCGGGTCACGCCAAATCCACGCCGGGTGACCACTATTGCCCTGAGCTGCAACATTCTGTTGATTCCGACCCCCGGGCAGGCGGTTGCGAAGGGCAATTCTTTGCGAAGTTTTACTCACTGCCGACAAGCACTGGAATATGAGCATGCCAACCAAGTCGCGACAAATTCCCGCCGCCCCGGCAATACGGACATCCGAATCTGTGGGGAAACTGGGAGATCTGGGAGTGATGTGACGGAATCGTGAACACGGCGAGGTGCATTGGCGTGCGGTCCCGTCAACGGGCTCCACAGGGCGGATCAGCCGGCCGAGCGGGGTGACTCAGCCGGCCGAGCGGGGCGGATCAGCCAGCCGAGCGGGGCGGCTCAGCCGGTGGCCCGCGGCAGGTAGCGGGCCAGGAAGCGCTCCGCCGAGGCCAGCTCGAAGTCGGGCACCGCCAGGTGGCCCCCGGGGTTGGCGTGCAGCGACTTCTCCCGCGAACCCAGCGCGCCGTACAGCGCCAACGCGGCCTCGCGCAACTGGAGTTCGTCGTCCCACTGCAGGACGAACTCCACCGGCACCGCCACCCGCCCGGCCGGTTCCACCAGCGCGGCGTGGCCCGCCAGCCCGAACACCGCGGCCACCACCCGGGGTTCGACCGCGGCGAGCGGGATGCCGATCGCCGTCCCGAGCGACAACCCCCAGTACCCGACCGGCCCGAGACCCTCCCCCGCCGCCAGACCCTCCAGCGCGTCCAGCACCGCCCGCCACTCCGGCACGGCCCGCTCGGCGAGCGCCGCCGTGTGCCGGGCCACCCAGGCGCTGATCGGCCGCCCGGCCGCCAGCAACTCCCCTATCTCGGTGGCGAACCGCTCGTCCTGCGCGGTGCGCGCCCGCTCCCCGTGCCCGGGCGCGTCCAGCGCCACCGCCGCCCACCCGTACCGCACCGCACACCGTCGCGCCCGCTCCCGCGGCCCCGACTTGTCCTGCCCGCCCCCGTGCCCCAGCAGCACCAACGGGCGCCCGCCCAGGGCCGATCCGTCCGGCTGCCAGAGCAGGCCGGGGACGCCGTCGACGACGAAGCGGCGTTCCGAGACGCCGTCAGAACCACTCTCCGAGGTGAAGTGCACCCACCCATGATGGCCACCGACACACGTTCGAGTCCGGCCTTTCGCCCCGCTGGCCGATAGTCACCCGGAAGGGCGTACCGGAACACGACGGCACGCCCTTCGGCCCGGCACCGGTCCCGAACATCCTTGCGGGCCGGGGACCCGGCGTCGTCGTGGGAGAGGATGATCCGGCGGACGGTGGCGCCGGCGGGGCGCACCGGCGGAACCATTTCCACGGAGAGTTCCACGAGGAGTAAGCGCTTCCGGCCCTGCCCGGGCTCTGGGTGGGTGAGGAGGTGCTCATGGGAGAACCGAGGAACACACGGGACGAGGAGTTCCAGGCGTTCATCGTCACGGCCTGGCCCCGGCTGCTGCGGACGGCGTTCCTGCTGGCCGGCGAGCAGTACGCGGCGGAGGACCTGGTGCAGTCCGCCGCGGAGAAGGCCTGCGCGGCCTGGTCGAAGGTGTGCCGGGCGGACGATCCGTACGCCTATGTGCGGCGGATCCTGGTGAACCAGCACGCCCGCCGCTGGCGCCGCCGGCCGCCGGAGCTGCTGGTCGACGCGGTGCCGGACGCGGCGGGGTCGGAGGACGGCTACGCCCGTTCCGACCAGCGCGGAGCGCTGTTGGCGGCGCTCGCGACCCTGCCGCCGCGGCAGCGCGAGGCGGTGGTGCTGCGGTACTGGGAGGACCTGAGCGACAGTCAGACGGCGGTCGCGATGGGGTGTTCGGTGGGTGCGGTGCGCAGCCACGCGGCGAAGGGCATCGGGCGGCTGCGGCAGGTCTCGGCGCTGGTGGAGCTCAAGGACAGGACTGAGGTCGGAGGGGCGGTATGAGCATGGCGAACGTGGGCAACGCGGGGGGCACCGAGCCGGGCCGGGACTCCGACCTCTGGGTCGGACTGGGCCTGGCCGAGGCGGCGTCGACGGCGCGGATCGGCCCGGCGCCGGTGGCGGACATCCTGGCGGGCGGACGGCGGATCCGGCGCCGCCGCCGATCGGTGGTCGGCGCGCTGGCCCTGGCCTCGGTGCTGGTGCTGGCGGGCGGGGCGATCACCGAACTGCGTCCGGAGCCGACGGCGGGCCACCCGCTGGTCCCGGCCGGCAGCGGTCTCGGTTCGGGCACCGGCGGCCCGCCGTCGGCGGCCGCCACCCCGGCGGTCCGGGACCCGCTCACCCCGGTCCGGGTGCCCCTGGAGCAGGGCACCACAGCGGACGGCAAGCTGTGGATCCTGTGGCAGGCACTGTGGCCGGCGGCGCCGAAGGAGCGGGCGTACGCGCAGGCGCTGGCGGTGTGGCAGGACCGCAGCCCGTTCGACCAGACGCTGACCAGGCCGACCGAGGACTTCGTCAACCGGTACTACGATCCCGACGTCGACGTGACCAACACCTATTTCACGCTGGACGGGGAACGCCTGGGTCACGACGCCGAAGGCACCGCCCCGTCTCCGGGCAAGCTCGACCCCCGCAACGGGGCGTACCTGTCCGGGGGCGCGCCGGGCCACCGAGGGAAGGGCGACACGGTGGCTCCGGCCGACGTGGTCACGCTGGCCGTCGGCCCCGACATCGCCCGGGTGAAGGTGACCTGGACGGACGGCACGGTCACCGAGCCCCCGCTCGTCAGCGTGGGCGACTCGCCGCTGCGGCACGTGACGGTGGCCCGGCCGGAAGGCAAGAAGGCGAAGCTCTGGGAGTACCTGGACCGCAACGACGTCCAACTCCCGGACTCGGGTGAGCAGTTCTTCCGGGACTAGGTCGCAGGAGTGGGAAGTCGACGTCACCGACTTCCCACTCCCGCGCACGCGTTCCCGCGCCACCGGCCGGCCGCGGATCAGCGCAGCAGCAGCCGCGCCGCCACCGCCGCCCCGTCCGTGCGGATCCCGCCCGCGACCTCCGCCGCCCGCGCGCCGACCTCCGGCGCCAGGGCCCGCTTGAGCGCGGCGGACAGCGACTCGACCGTCGGGACCGGACCGTCGTGGGCCACCCCGATGCCCAACTCGGCGACCCGCTCGGCCCAGTAGGGCTGGTCCACGATCTGCGGCACGACCACCTGCGGGGTGCCGGCCAGGGCGGCCGCGGTGGTGGTGCCCGCACCGCCGTGGTGGACGACGGCGGCGACCCGCGGGAACAGCGCCTGCTGGTTGACCTCGTCGACGGCGAAGCAGTCCTCCGCGCCCTCGTCCGGGACCAGTTCCGCCCAGCCCCGGGCGAGCACCACGCGACGCCCCTGCCGCCGGACGGCCTCGACGACGACCCGGGCGGCGTCCGGCGCGCCGCGCAGCGGCATGCTGCCGAAGCCCACGTACACCGGGGGCTCGCCCGCGTCGAGGAAGGCCGACAGCCCGGCGGGCAGTGGCCGGTCGTCCGTGAGCAGCCAGGCGCCGGTCTGCACGACCTCCAGCTCGGCGGGCTGCGGCCAGGGGCCGAGCAGCGGGTCCGTCGCCAGCCAGGGGCGGTCGGTGAACACGTGGTCGCGCACGTTGTCCACGGTCGGCAGGCCGACCGAGGCCCGGTGGGCGTTGACCTGCTCGCGGAACAGGGCGTTCATGGTCCGGACGTTGTCCGCCCACAGCTCCCGGTTGTCGGTCAGCCCCGGCCGGTACGGCTGGAGCGGGAACTCGAACGGCCGGTGGTGCGGGGAGGGCAGCATGGTCGGCTGGAGGGCGACGTACGCGAAGCGGGCGCCCACCACCTCCGCGGCCGCCTGGGCGCCGGCCACGGCCGGGAAGACCCCGGTGGCCACCACCGCGCCGCCCGGCTCGGCGGCCGCCGCGACCGCCGCGTGGAAGTCCGCGACCATCGCGGCCACCCGGCGGGGGAAGTCACCCGGATCCGGCAGCGCCTTGCGCACCACCGACCGCACCGACTCCCCGACCGGCACCAGCTCCACCCCGGCGGCGGCCAGCCGTCGCGCACCTTCCTCGTCCGGCGGGGCGCACACCCGTACCTCCGCGCCGAGTTCCCGCAGTTGCACCGCGAGACCCGCCAGCGGCTGGACGTCGCCGCGCGACCCGTACGTGGAGAGCACCACTCGCATGTCGTCATTCCTCCCGTTCACCCAGGGCCTGCCCTGGAGTTGGAGATTCTGCGGCATGACCGGGGCCTTGCGGCAAGGCCCCCCGTGCGCTATAGCTTGAGAATGGCGGGGAACGCGTGTGTCCTCGGTCGGGTCATCCGCGCAGGACGGCCGACACCTCCCCGACCAGTTCCCGCGCCCGCTCGACCGTCGCGGTCAACGCCTCCGGCCCCTCCCCCGCGGACCCCAGCAGGCGACGCACCCGCGAGCCGAAGTCCGCTGGCACGCCCGGGAGTTGCTCGGCCACGGCGAGCGCGCCCTTCTCGTTGAGGCACCAGCGCCGGTCGCGTGCGTACAGCGCCTGCACCAGGACGCCCACCGCCCGGGACAGGCAGAGCGAGACGTACAGGACGTCGCCCCGGGCGGCCCCCTTGGCCGCGACGTCGACCAGGAAGCCCGCCTCCCACGCCCCGGCCGTCAGGGCCTCGCGCAGCGGCTCGGGGTACCGGGCGGTCCGCGCCTTGAGCGCGGTCAACTCCCCTGCTGGGTCTGCGAGTACGCGCCCGAGGGCGACCTCGCCGGGGTAGCAGGGCGACCAGAAGCCCAGCGGGTGCCCGGCCTGCACCCCGACCTCGTAGCGGCCGGCCCGGCAGTCCGCCCACACCCGCTCGACCCGGTCGAGGTCCCGCAGGATCCAGTCCACGGCGACCCCGTCGACCCGCAGCCACGCACCGCCGTTCACCCACGGCCCCCAGCCGCCGGGCCCGGCCACCTCCACCTCCGGACCGGCCAGCGCCCGCAGTGCGGCCAGGTCGGGTGCGCCCCGGTAGTAGACGCCGAGGTCCCAGTCCGACCCGGGCCGGTGCTCGCCACGCGCCCGGCTCCCCCCGAGCATCACCCCCACCACGCCCGGCACTTCGGCGAGTTGGCGGGCCATGGACGCGATGCGCTCGTCGATCGTCTGCATGGCGGGTAGTCTGCCGCCCGGCCGGGCGCCGGGCCAACGGATTCCGGACCGGGCGGGTCGTATCGCCGTGGCACTGAACCGGCGGAGCAGGAAGTCGATCCCGTCGACTTCCTGCTCCAGGGGCCTTCCGGTCGGCGGCCTGCTGCGGCCGGCCGGCGTCGAGGCGTTCCTGGGCCTGGGCGCGGGCGCGGAGGTCCTTGACCATGCGCTTGATCTCCTGCGGCGGGGCCTCGATGTGCACGCGCATCCCGCCGCCGATGTCGAGTCCGGCCGCCGGGGGCTAAGGATCGGGGGCCGCCGTCGTACGCCGTCGACGGCGGCAGCGCCAGGCCGCCCCAGCGCCGCTGGTACTCCGTCATCCGGTCGATCACCCCGGCCGGGATGCCCCGGTCCAGCCACCACTGCCGGTACTGCTCCAGGCAACGGGGCTCGGACCGGACGCCGTGGGCGGCGATGAACGACCGGGCGCGTCGGGTCAGGCCGTCGGGTGCTTCGTCGTGGGGGTGCGGGTTCACGGCCACACCCCCGAGGCAGGCCGGGAGGCCAGCCGCGCGGCCAGTTCCTCGGCCAGCCGGGCGACGGGCCCGCGCCGGCGGCGGGCGAGGGCGAGCCCCAGGTGGCGGCGCGGGCCGGGTTCGGCGAGCGGGAGGGCGACCAGGTCCGGGTGCGGGGCGAGGCCGATCTCGGGGATCAGTGCGATGCCGATGCCGGCCCGGACCAGGGACTGGGCGAACTCGTAGTCCGTCGCGGTGCAGCAGATCCGCAGCTCGACGCCGGCCAGGTCGGCGTACCGGGCGAGTTGGCCGGCCGACTTGCGGCAGCCCAGGATCCAGCGCTGGTCGGCGAGTTCGGCGAGGTGCGGGGCCTCGGGCCGGTCCCGGTAGCGGGCCGCGGCCGGGTGGTGGACGGGCAGCACGATCCTGAGCGGGTCCTCGCCGAGCGGGGTCCAGTCCAGCCCGGAGCGGTCGCCGGGCCGGGCCGGCGGCGGGCCGTCGAGGTGGTAAGCGAGGGCGAGGTCGGCGCGGCCCTCGCGGACGGCGGGCAGGCTCTCCTCGGGCTCGGCTTCCAGGATGGTCAGTTCGACCTCGGGGTGGTCGGCGGCGAAGCGGGCCAGCGGCTCGGGCAGCAGACGCCGCCCGCCGCTGGCGAAGGCGGCGACGGTCAGCGCGGTGTGTTCGGCGGTGAGCCGGGCGATCCGCTGCTGGGTGTCGGTGAGTTCGGCGGCGATCGCGTCGGCGGCCTCGACCAGGAGGCGGCCCGAGTCGGTGAGGGTGACACCGCGGGTGGAGCGTGCCACGACGGGCGTGCCGAGGCCGCGTTCGAGTGCGGCGATCTGCTGGGAGACGGCCGAGGGGGTGCAGTGCAGCGCCTGGGCCGCCTGGTTGAAGCTGCCGCGGCGGGCGACCTCCCGGAGCACCGCGAGCCGCTGGACGTCGATCAACAGTTCTCCTAACGACGGATCCGCTGCTTCCACACTACTGCTGATGAGCGTTCCACGGCAGGCTGGTCGGCGGAAGCCGGAGACGAGGGAAGGAATCGGAAGCATGGACGTGTGCGTGATCGGCGGGAGCCGCTACTTCGGGAGGCGGCTGGTCGAGGAACTCCGGGACGCGGGCGCGGCGGTGACCGTCATCAACCGCGGCTCCACCCCCGCCCCGGACGGCGTCACCCGGCTGCGCGCCGACCGCGCCGACGAGGACGCGCTGCGCACCGCGCTGGGCGGACGACGCTTCGACGCGGTCGTCGACCAGGTCTGCTACACCCCCGCCCAGGCCGCCGTCGCCGCCCGGGTGTTCGCCGGGCGCACCCCGCGCTATCTGCTCACCTCCACCGTGGAGGTCTACGCCCACCTCGGCCGACCCGGCGGACCGCCGCTCGCGGAGCAGGCACTCGACCTGTCGACGGAATCCGTCGACCTGCGACTTCCTTGGCAGGAGCAGGAGTTCGCGAGCAGCCACTACGCCGAGGGCAAGCGCCAGGCGGAGGCGCTGCTCACCCGGCAGGCGCCCTTCGACCTGGTCACCGCCCGAACCGCGCACGTGCTCGGCGGCGCGGACTTCACCGGACGGCTGGCGCACTACGTGGAGCGGATCGAGCACGGCCTGCCGGTGGCCGTCCACCCGGCACCGCAGCGCGCGTCCTTCGTCCACGCGCCGGAGATGGCCCGCTTCCTGGCCTGGGCGGCGGCCGCGGAGTTCACCGGACCGGTCAACGCGGCATCCGAAGCGCCCCTGGATGTACGGGAGTTGTGCGCGGTGGTGGGCCGTGAGGTCGGCGCCGAGCCGGTGTTCGACACGGGCGCGACAGAATCCCCCTCCCCGGTCCCCTCCCCCTCCCCGTTCTCCTTCGACCGCTGCTACGCGATGGACACCGGCCGGGCGGCCCGGCTCGGCTTCCCCTTCTCCCCCGTCACCGACTGGCTGCCCCTGGCCGTCAAGGAGGCCCGCGCATGACCGCGACCAGGACGACTCCCGCCACCCGCGGCATCGGCGGCGTCCACGTCGGCGCCGTCGGCCTCGGCGCGATGCCACTGTCCGTCGAGGGCCGCCCGGACGAGGACCAGGCGCTCGCGACGATCCACACCGCCCTCGACGCGGGTGTCACGCTGATCGACACCGCCGACTCCTACCACTGGCACGCGGACGAACTCGGCCACAACGAACGGCTGGTGGCCCGCGCACTGGCCGCCCACGGTCACGGCACCCAGGTCCTGGTGGCCACCAAGGGCGGCCGGGGCCGCCCCGGCGACGGCAGCTGGACGGTCGACGGCGACCCGCGCCACCTGCGCCGGGCCGCCCAGGCCTCGGCGGTCCGGCTCGGCGTGGAGGCCATCGGCCTCTACCAGCTGCACAAGCCGGACCCGGCCGTCCCCTTCGCCGAATCGGTGGGCGCACTACGGGAGTTGGTGGACGCCGGGACCATCCGGATGGCCGGAATCTCCAATGTGGACTGCGCGCAGATCCGCGCGGCGCGGGAGATCCTCGGCCCGCACCTGGTCTCCGTGCAGAACCGCTTCTCCCCCGCGCACCAGGAGACCCGGGACACCCTCGACCTGTGCACCGAACTCGGCCTGGCCTTCCTCCCCTGGAGCCCGCTCGGCGGCATCTCCCGCAGCGCCGTCGACGACCCGGGCACGGACACGCCCCCGACCGACACCCCGTTCCACGCACTCGCCCGCGCCCGTGGCGTCAGCCCGCACCAGGTCTGCCTGGCCTGGCACCTCGCCCAGTCCCCGGCCGTCCTGCCGATCCCGGGCGCCCGCCGCCCCGCCTCCATCCGCGACTCGGCGGCGGCGGGCGGGCTGCTGCTCTCGGCGGAGGAACTGGCGGGGCTACGACAGGGCTAGGACGGAGTTTGCCGCCCCGCCGTCATGATGATCACATCAGCGGGACAGCGCGGCGGTGAAGACGGCGGCGGAGACGTAGATGGAGACGGATGTAACGCCCTGGACGGCCGGAGCCAAGTAGAGACGTAAGGCAGTGATCGTCGTTCCAAGGAGTCACCCGTGTCAGCGGAGCAACAAACGGCCCCACCCTCGCGCGACCCGGCGGCGTTCGCCGTCTTCTACCGGCAGCAGTTCGACACCGTGCTGGGCTTCGTCACCCGGCGCACCGACAGCCCGCACCTGGCCGCCGATCTGACGGCCGACGTCTTCCTGACCGCGCTGGAGCAGGCCGACGGCTACGACCCCCGCCGCGGCACGCCCGCCGCCTGGCTGTACGGCATCGCCCGCAACGTCGTGGCCTCGCACTTCCGCGGCAACGCCCGCGAACTCCACGCGACGGCCAGGATCGCCGGCCGACGGATGCTGGACGACCAGGACGTCTCCGCGATCGAGGACCGCATCGACGCGGCCCGCGACGCCCGCGCCCTGGCCGCCCGGCACGCCGCCCTGTCCGAACCGCTGCGCGCGGTGCTCGACCTGGTGGCCGTCGACGGGCTGACCGTCCGCGACGCGGCCAAGGCGCTGGGCATCAACGCGGCCACCGCCCGGGTGCGGCTGCACCGCGCCCGCAACGAGCTGCGGAAGGCCGCCCCGCAGACCGGCACCGACTACGAGTCCGTGAACACCCTCCTGGAGGTCGCCCCGTGAGCACGCCCCTGAACTTCCAGCAGCAGCTCGGCGCCGAACTCACCGCCCGCGCCGCCGACCTGGCCACGGCCGAACGCCCCACCCCGGGCACCCCGGTCCCGTTCCGGCCGCGCCCCACCCGCAGGCTGCTGACGACCGGCCTCGGCCTGGCCGCCACCGTCACCGCGGCCGTCACGGTGGCCGTCCTGGTGCCGCAGGCCGACACCTCACCGTCCGCCCAGGCCCCCCAGGCCGTGCCCACCGCGACCCGGTCCGCGGCGGGCGACGCCCCGACCCCGGTGCGGCTCAGCACCGCCTCCTACACGGTGACCCCGAACCAGGACGGCACCGTCTCCGTCCAACTGACCGGCGCCGAATGGTCCGGGCTCCAGGAGGCCCTGCGCTCGGTGGGGGTGCCCGCCCTGGTCATGAAGCCCTCGGCGTCCTGCCACACCCCGGTGACCACCGACAGCAGCCGGCTGGACGCGGTGATGTCGCTCGACCCCCGCAACGGTCGCATCGCGATCCTCCACCCGGCCGCCGTCCCGCCCGGCGAGCGCCTGCTGGTGCTCAACACCGCGCCCGAGGGCGCGCTCCACCCCGGGACGGTCAGCGCCCTGGACATCTCCCTGACCAAGGAGACGCCGACCTGCTTCCCGCTGTCCCAGACCAACGTGGTCGGGGTGGGCTGACCCCGGCGGCGGCCGACCGCCGGGGCCCGGGTCCGTACCGGGCCGCGAGGGGACGCCCGCGGGCGTCAGGAGCCCATCGCGGCCCGGTCGGACTCGCTGCGCAGCACACAGAATTCATTGCCCTCGGGGTCGGCGAGGACGGCCCAGCCGGAGCCGTCGGGGTTGCGGCGGTCGGCGACCATGCTGGCGCCGAGGGCCAACAGGCGTTCCACTTCCCGCTCCCGGGTGTCCTCCGGGCGCAGGCACAGATGGATCCGGTTCTTGATCGTCTTGGGCTCGGGCACCTCGCTGAAGTACAGCACCGGCCCCTCCGCGAGCCGCACCGCCACCTCCCGGTCCCCCGGCCCGTCCTCCGGCCCCAACGGCCGGCCGGTCACCCTGCTCCAGAACTGCGCCAGCCCGTAGGCATCCGCACAGTCGATCGCCACGTTCTGCACCACCGAAACCATGCGCCCGAGCCTCCCCGATTTCCACCCCCACCGCCACCGGCCCCCACAGAGCCGCGCCCCGCCACGCCCGGGATTCGGTAGCCGGTTGAATGCCTGGGTGACGAACTGGACGCAGGTGATGGACGCCCACGGGGCGACGGCCCGGGTGCCGGCGCTGCTGGAGCAGGTCGAACGGTCGGACGCCCCAGCCGCCTGGGACGAGCTGGGAGACCGTCTCTGCCTCCATGGGGAGACCGTCTCCCCGGCCAGCTTCGCGGCCCTTCCCCGCCTCGCGGCGCTGGCCCCGTACAGAGACCGGGCCCTCGACCTGGCCTGCGCGATCATGCGCGGCGCCGTGCAGCACCACGGCGGCAATGCCCTGCTCGCGGCCTGCACGGAGGCGATCGCCGCCCTGCGGGAACTCGCGGACCGGCGGCTCCGGTCCCGGCCGTCCGACTACCAGCGGGCCTTCGGCGACCTGCTCGCGCTCGCGGGCCAGTACCACTGGGCCGCCGCCATGGAGGGCTTCACCGACGACTTCTACCCCGTGCCGTGCCCCCGCTGCGACGTGGAGGTGATCGTCGCCATCGGCGAGCACGGCCACTACTCGGCGATCCGGGACTGGGACCGCGGCGACATCGATCGGCGCGCGCTGCGACCGGCGCCGGCGGAGGACCTGTCCGACCTCGGCCGGTGGCTGCACGCCACGGCCGTGCGCGACGGACAGCCCCGACTCGCCGAGGGCATCCGCCACCTGTTCGGGCGGGCGGAGTGCCCGCGCTGCGCAAGCGTGTTCGGGATCGCGGAGGCGTACACCCGCGCCAACCTCGCCCCCTCGTGGTGAGGCACCGGTTGTCGGTGCGGGACGGTAGCTTGCGGTGGGTGAAGTGCCGCCGGTGGGCGGTGGGTTCCGGGTGACGGAGGTGGTGCACGGTGGCGACGTACGTGCTGGTCCACGGCGCGGCGGCGGATGCGTGGTACTGGGGGCCGCTGGCCGCCGAGCTGCGGGGGCGGGGCCACGAGGTGGTGGCGCCGGACCTGCCGTGCGAGGACGAGTCGGCCGGGCTCGCCGAGTACGCGGACGCGGTGGTCGAGGCGGTCGGCGACCGGCGTGAACTCGTGGTCGTGGCCCACTCCTTCGGCGGCTTCACCGGCCCCCTGGTGTGCGACCGCCTGCCGGTGGACCTACTGGTCATGCTGCAGGCGCAGATCCCGGCACCGGGCGAGTCCCCCGGCCAGTGGTGGGACGCCACGGGGTACGGGCCGGCCCGGCAGGAGGCCGACCGGCGCCGGGGCGTGCCCGAGGGCGCCGAGGAGGACCCGCTCTCCCTCTTGCTCCACGACACCCCGCCGGCCCTCGCCGCCGAGCTGCTGTCCGGGCACCAACGCGCCCAGGCCGCAACGCCGTTCGGGGCCCCGTGGCCCCTGGACGCCTGGCCGGAGGTGCCGACCAGGGCCCTGCTGGCGACCGGTGACCGCTTCTTCCCGGCCGAGTTCATGCGACGGGTGACGGCCGAGCGACTCGGCATCCGGTCGGACGAGATGCCCGGCGACCACCTCCCGATGCTCGGCCACCCCAAGGAGCTCGCCGAACGCCTGGAGGCCTATCGCACCACCCTTTGACGGCACCCGCCGTGGCGCCCTCGCCACCGCCCACTCACTGACCGTCGTCCCCCGGCCCGTCCCCCGGCCCGTCCGACGGACTGCAGTCCGCCTCGGCGGCCCCCGCCGCCACCCGGATCCCGCCGAGGAGCATCCCCCGGAAGGCCGGGTCGGCGTACGACTCGTCACCGTGTCCCATCGCGGTGTACCAGGACCGGCCGCCCTGGACGTCCTGGCACCAGGTGATGGGGTGGTCCCCCATTCGGTCGGGGCCCGCGTCGTAGCTGGTCTCGTCGACGGAGGCGAGGACGTGCACGGCGTTCCTGGGGTTGGTGCGGAAGTTGTACCACTCGTCCGTGCGGGTCCAGACGGCGGGCAGGTGGGCGGTGCTGGGGTTGTCGTGGTCCTCGACGATCACCCGGGCCTGGAACTGCCCGTGCGGGTGGCTCTTGAAGTAGGCGCCGACGACCTGGCCGTAGAACGGCCAGTCGAACTCGGTGTCGGAGGCGGAGTGGATGCCCGCGTAGCCGCCGCCGGCGTGGATGTAGCCCTCGAAGGCGGCCTTCTCGGGGTCGGTGAGGACGTTGCCACTGGTCAGGGCGAAGACGACGGCCCGGTAGTGGGCGAGGTTGGCCGGCGTGAAGACGGTGTCGTCCTCGGTGGCGTCGACCGCGAATCCGTGGGCGGCGCCGAGGTCCTTGATCGCCTGGACGGCGGTGGGGATCGAGGTGTGCCGGTAGGCGCCGGTCTTGGAGAAGACGAGCACCTTGAACTCGGCCCGGTGGTGCGCGGGTTGGGCCACCGCGGAGCCGACGGGGCCCGCGGGGGCGAGGAGGGCCAGCGCGGCGCCCAGGCCGAGCAGCGACCGGAGCGATCGGAGGCGGGACATGCGGACTCCTCGGAAAGGCCCCGGAGCCCACGGGGGCGGGACTCCGGGGAGCATCGGATCGGCCGGTCCCGGCGGCACCTCCCCGCCGAGCGGAAGAGCACCGCGGCGGCCACACCGGCCCAACTGGCCTGCGGCGTCGGGCGAGTCGCCCGGCAACCGTCAGGACCTCGCCGCCGATCACCGACACTACCCCGCACATTCCCCGGGCCGACCGTCCCACCGCCACCGTCCGGCCGCCGCCACCCCCGCGGCACCACCACCGGAGCGGGACGCGGCGGACGATGCCGCAGGTCGCGGTACGGAGCGAGCAGGGATCTGACGGCGCGCCCGACGACAACGGCAGAATCCGGTGCCAGTCCTCTCTGGTGCGACCCCTAGCAGCCCGGCCTCGCCCCGACCGGGCGCTACGCCAGGCGCGCCACGGCCAGCGACAGCGCGCGGTCGAGTGCCTCCCCCGCATCGCACGGCACGTCGGGACGGACGCCGGTGCCCTCCCAGTTGGTGCCGGAGACCGGGTTGACCGCGCGGGCGACGGGCACGCTGAGCTCCAGGTGCGGGTGCACCGTCCAGCCGTCGCGCGGGTGGGCACCGCCCCGGGTGGCCTCGCCGACGGTCTCGGCGCGGCCGAGCTGCTGGAGGTCGTAGGCGAGTTCCTCGCCCGCGGAGAAGGTGTCCCCGCTGGTCAGCACGTACACCGGCTTGTCGGCGCCGAAGCGGGCGCCCGGGACGTACGGGGGTGTCCAGGACTGCTCGGCGAGCTCCCCCTGCCGGGAGAGCAGGGTGTTGAGGTGGGTGCGGCCGTCGAGCAGGTAGCCGCAGACGAAGGCGACCGTGTTCGGGTCGCCGCCGGTGTTGCGGCGCAGGTCCAGGAGGAGGGCGCGGGCGGGGGCGACCAGGGAGAGCGCCGCGGCGAGCGGCTGGGCGGCCCAGTCCAGCGGGAACATCTTGGGCCCGATCTCCAGGACGGCGACGCCCCCGTCGAGGAGTTCCACCCGGGGTACCCCGCCCAGCGAGGCGTCGAAGTCCCGCCGCATCGCGGCGAGCACCGCCGCGCCCCGCTCGGCCGGCACCGGTACGGCGTGGTGCTTGAGGGCCAGGTGCAGGTCGCCGTTGACGGACCGCAGCTCCGCGGTGACGGTCTCGGCCAACTCCTCGGCGGAGTCGGCCCGGTAGCCGCCCTCGGCGTTCCGGCGCCGCAGCAGGTCGGCCAGTTGCCGGGCGACGTCGGGGAAGACGTAGTTCCCGGCGACCAGGTCGGCGATCGACTCGACGACGGCGACGGTGTCCAGCAGGGCGGCTGAGGGTGTGGTGGAGGTCATGGGCAGCGAGTAGACCAGCGGCTTGTCAAAGCGTCAATCACACTTAACGCTTGATCCGATGAGCCAACAATCGGTCGACGACGTCCAGCGGATCAGCACTCCCTCCCAGCACACCGCCCTCGCCCACCCGACGCGCCAGCGCCTGCTCTTCGCCCTGAGCAGCCGGCCGTCGACGATCAGCCGGCTCGCCGCGCAGCTGGGGGTGAACAAGGGCGGCGTCTCCCACCACCTCAGGGTGCTGTGCGAGGCGGGGCTGGTCCAGGAGGCGGGAACCCGGCGGGTGCGCGGCGGCACCGAGAAGTACTACCGGCGGTCCGCCGAGCGGCTCGTCGTCGCCGACCCGCAGCCCGAGGGCACGGCGGCGCTGTTCGGGGCCGTGGCCCAGGAGTTGGAGCGCTCCCCGGTCGGCCACCTGCTCACCCTGCGCCACATCCGGCTCAGCCCGGCCAAGGCGGCGCGGCTCGCCAAGGCGCTGGCCGCCCTGGTCGACGAGGCGGAGGAGGAGCCGGACGGCGAGCCGGTGCACGGCCTGGTGGTGACGCTCTACCAGCAGGCCGGGCCGCAACCCGCCCGTTAGGGCTCGTAGACCATCTCCGGGAAGCGCCCGGACGGGCCGTCCAGCAGGTGGTCGTCGTGGCCGCGCAGCCAGCGGTCGAAGAAGGAGGCCACGTACGAGCGGGTGGCGAGCACCGCGCGGGCGGGGCGGACGTCGCCGATGTCCCGGGTCAGCTGGGTGCCGCTGATCGCGCCCTGGCGGGCGAGTTGGGGCAGCAGCGATTCGGAGTCGGTGTAGGAGCCGTGCCGGGAGCCCTTCAGGGTGAAGTCGGCGTGCCAGCCGGTGCTGTGCTGCCAGAGGGCGTCCCAGCCGGGCTGGTTGTGGTAGCTGCCGGAGTCGGATTCCTGGGTGCCCATGAGCAGGAACGGCCGGTCGAGGCCGTCCGCGGCGACGCTGGTCAGATTCACCCCCGTCTGCCCGTCCGGGCCGGGGAAGTGCAGTTGGCCGTCGAGGTTGACGGCGGCCTTGAGGCGCGGGTCGTCGTGCATGGTCTGGAGGGCGGCGGAACCGCCGCCGGAGTGGCCGACCATGCCGATCCGGTCGAGATCGAGGGAGGCGCCGAGGCCGGCCGGCAGCCGCCGGTCGTCGCGCAGCCCGGCCAACCGGTCCAGCACGAAGCGGGTGTCGTCGACCCGGGTCTGCAGCATCTTGCGCAGGAGGGCGCCGATGTCGGTGCCGGGGACCATCAGCGAGGGGATCACCGAGGTGACCAACTCGCCGTCGGGGAAGGCGACCTCGGAGGCCTCGTAGGTGGCGTCGACGGTGACGACGACGTAGCCGCGCGAGGCGAGGTCCTCGACCAGTTCGGTGTTCCAGGTGCGCGGGTCGCCGAAGCCGGCCTCGTACAGCACGACGGGCCGCTTGCCGTCGGGCGAGCCGGACGAGCCGGGCAGGCCGGGCAGCGCGGGCGCGTCGGCGCGGGCGTGGGTGCGGATGCCCGCCCAGTCGGTGCGGCCGGGCTCGAAGAGGTGCTGGGTCTGCGCGACGCTGCCGGCGCTGCCGAAGTGTTCGGCCGCGGCGGGCACCATGTACGGCGCCCGGTCGGCGCCGGTGGCGGGCCGGGCGGTCGGGTACCAGAAGCTGATCATCAGCTTGCGGTGCTGCCCGGGCTGCCAGGGGTCGTCCCGGCCGTCGTCCGTGAGCTGCAGGGCCGTCGTGCCGACCGGGTACGGCCCGGTCGGTCGCGGCAGCGCGGCATGGGCCAATGACCCACCGCCCCGACCCGTTGTCGCGTCCGCCATCGCGCCCGGCGCGCCGACCACCACACCCAGGGTCACCGTCGCCGCCAGCAGCACCGCCGCCACGCCCCGCCCGCGCCTGCCCATCGCTGTTCCTCCCCGTTCCGGCGCGGTCCCGCGCCACGGCCACCGACGCTACGGGCGGGGTGCGGCCCGAGCCGTCATACCGGGGAGCCAAGTCGACGTGTGGCACCTGGGTATGACGGGGTCTCGGGGTCCGGAACGCGCGGGGTGCGGGACGCCGTACGGGCGAAGATCAGCACCCCGCGCACGGCCGGTCACCAGCGGTGTTCGGTCGTGCGAATCGGCTCGCATGCCCGCCCGAACTCCCGTGCGAAGCAAGGTCGGAGTCCGGTAGCGTGCACGAAGGAGTGCCGGGAAGCCTGGTCGGCGAGCAAGGGACAGTTGTGCCCGAAGGCCGGTCCGGGGGGGGCGGTGTGCATGGCGCTCGACGCGAGGTCCGCCACTGCGGCCGCCGACTCCGGCCCCCCTCGCCGGAGGGCTTCGGCGGACTCCGAACCGATTCCGAGAACTGCGACACCGTCCGGCGTTCCGGCCGTCCGGTGCCGTCCGACCCCGGAAGGGGCGGGGCGGCACGCCCCGGCGACGGCGACCAGGGCGGTCCGGCCACCCACCGGACCACGGGGAGAACCGTCATGACCCACCGTCCCTCAACATCGACCCGCGTAGGCGGCGCGCTGTTCGCCGCGTCAGCCCTCATCCCGGCAGCGGCCGCCTCGTACGCGCTCGCCGTCACGCTGCCGACCGACACCGAGCGGTACCGCGCGTACACGACCGCCGCGGCCTGCCCGGCCGGGAGCCCGGGCGCGACGATCGAGGAGTGTGTGCGGACCGTGCCGTTCACCGTCAACGGCACGGTCGTCCACAGCGCGGGCAAGAGCTCCAAGTTCCGGGCGACGCTGGACGGCTCGCCGTACTGGAGCGGCGAGACGGGGTTCGACGACGCCGGCCCGCTGCTGGAGAGCCTGAAGCCCGGTGACCGGGTGGACGGCACGGTGTGGCGCGGCCGGGTGATGCGCCTGGAGAAGGCCGGCGTCACCCAGGCCACCCACGACGCACCGCGCGACGAGGTGCACTTCGCCGCCGGGTTGGGCACCCTCAACGCGCTGGTCGCGGTGTTCACCGCCGCCCTGGGCGCGCTGCACTTCACCGGCCGCCCCGGCATACCCGCCCTCGCCCGGCCGCTCTTCCTCTTGACGCTGGTCATCTGCGCCGCACCCACGGTGCTCGCGTGCTGGGCCGGCCTGCCGTGGTGGACGGTGCCGGCCGTGGCCGTCCCGGTCTCGCTGCTCGCGGCGAGGGCGCTGCTGCGCCACCACGAAGCGCAGCTCCCTGCGGGCTCGCCGGCACCCCTGGACGGCCGGCTGCCCGCCTGACAGTGAGGATGTTCATGAGCGGTTCCCGGACAGGTCTGACCCACCGCCTGACTGACCTCGGGTCCTCAACGGGATCTGTCGGCCTCG
>NZ_JBEOSV010000023.1:0-94876 GCF_040303245.1 Kitasatospora sp. NPDC096077
TCGTCGCCCTTCTCCACCACGAACGCCGAGATGCCCTTCGACCGCGCCGACGGATCCGTCACCGCCATCACCGTGTAGAACTCCGACACCCCCGCGTTGGTGATCCAGCGCTTCACCCCGTTCAGCACCCAGAAGTCACCGTCACGCACCGCACGCGTCTTCATCCCCGCCGCGTCCGACCCCGCCTCCGGCTCCGACAGGCAGTACGAGAACATCCCCTCGCCCCGCGCCAGCGCCCCCAGGTACTTCGCCTTCAACTCCTCCGAACCCGACAGCTGCACCGGCAGCGACCCCAGCTTGTTCACCGCCGGGATCAACGACGACGAGCCGCACACCCGCGCGACCTCCTCGATCACGATCACCGTCGCCAGCGCGTCCGCCCCCGCACCCCCGTACACCTCCGGCACGTGCACCGCATGCAGATCGTTGCCCGTCAGCGCGTCCAACGCCTCCTGCGGGAACCGACCCTGCTCGTCCACCTCCGCCGCGAACGGAGCGATCTTCGCCTCGGCCAGCGAACGCACCGCCTCACGGAGCATCTCGTGCTCCTCGGAGATACGGAAGAGATCGAACTCCTGGCTCATGATCGCCACTCCTGTTTCACGACGGTACTCAGTACCCTTCATTATGCACGTGCGCGGCAAAAAGGGAACTCAGTGCCTTCACAGGGCGGCACTGAGTTCCCTATTCTTTTCCTGCCGTACTACTGCCGTGAGAGCCGGTCCGAGCGCAGGGAGAGACAACGTGGTCCACTCAGCCATCGACGCCGACACCCGGAGCACGACGCTGTACTTCCAGCGCTGTACCTGGTGCAACAACCCCACCTTCCAGCGGCTGCTCTGCCCCACCTGCGGCTCCACCGAGCTGCGGCTGGAGCCCAGCGAGGGCACGGGCGTGGTCCGGCGCTGCGCGGTCGAGCAGGCCCGGACGCCGCTGGTCCGTCAGAAGTCGCTGATCCGGATGGCGGAGGGCTTCGACGTCTGGTGCATCGTGGACGGGATGCGCAGCACCGTCCCGGTCGGCACCCGGGTGCGGCTGCACTCCTCCCCCGGCTCCGACCAGCCCGAGCTGCGCCTGCTGCCGGTGGAGGAGCCGCCGCCGGTGCAGGACGTCGAGCCCAGGCCACTGCCTCCCACCAAGGGCGGTTTCACCCAGCACCTCGCGGCCTTCGCGGAGTAGCCGGAGCGGGTGGCGCGGGCCGCGCTCGGAGAACGCCGGAGGGCGTGGCACTCGGTACCGGGGTACCGAGTGCCACGCCCTCCGCGCTGTTCCGGGGGATCAGCCCTTGCGGGCCTTCACCTCCGCGGTGAGCTGCGGCAGCACCGCGAACAGGTCACCGACCACGCCGTAGTCGGCGAGCTCGAAGATCGGGGCCTCGGGGTCCTTGTTGACGGCCACGATGGTCTTCGAGGTCTGCATGCCGGCCCGGTGCTGGATGGCGCCCGAGATGCCGTTGGCGACGTACAGCTGCGGGGAGACCTGCTTGCCGGTCTGGCCGACCTGCGAGCTGTGCGGGTACCAGCCGGCGTCGACGGCGGCGCGCGAGGCGCCGACCGCGGCCTCCAGGGCGTCGGCGAGCTCCTCGACCACGCCGAAGCCCTCGGCGGCACCGACGCCGCGGCCGCCGGAGACCACGATGGCGGCCTCGGTCAGCTCGGGGCGGCCGGTGGACACCCGCGGGGTGCGCGAGGTGACCTTGGCGGCGTTGCCGGTGAACGCCACCGCGACGTTCTCGACCGCGCCGGCGGCCGGGGCGGCCTCCGGGGCGACGGCGTTCGGCTTGACGGTGATGACCGGCGCGCCGTTGCTGACGCGGGAGTCGACGGTGTACGAGGCGGCGAACACCGACTGGGTGGCGATCGGGCCCTGCTCGCCGGCGCGGACGTCCACCGCGTCGGTGATGATGCCGGAGCCGAGGCGCAGCGCGACGCGGGCGGCGACCTCCTTGCCCTCGCCGGAGGAGGTCACCAGGACGGCGGCCGCGTCGCCAGCCTTGGCGATCTGGGCCAGGGCGTCCACCTTGGGGACGACCAGCTGGTCGGCGAACTCGGCGCCGTCCGCGACGTACACCTTGGCGGCACCGAACTCGGCGGCCTTGGCGGCGATGTCGGCGGCCGCGGCACCGGCGCCCAGGACGACGGCGGACGGCTCACCGATGCGGCGGGCCAGGGTCAGCAGTTCGAGGGCGGGCTTGCGGACCGCACCGTCGACGTGGTCCACCAGGACGAGAATCTCAGCCATTGCTCTATGTCTCCGTGTTTCGCTGGATCGGGGGGTGGACCTAGATGAACTTCTGGTCGGCGAGGAACGCGGCGAGCTGCTTGCCGCCCTCGCCCTCGTCCTTGACGACCGTGCCCGCGGTGCGCGCCGGACGCGCCGCCACCGACTCGACCGCCGTCCACGAACCCGCCAGACCGACCTCGTCCGCCTCGATGCCCAGGTCGTCCAGGTCCAGCGACTGGACCGGCTTCTTCTTCGCCGCCATGATCCCCTTGAACGACGGGTACCGGGCCTCACCCGACTGGTCCGTCACCGAGACCACCGCCGGCAGCGCCGCCTCGACCAGCTCGGTCGCCGCGTCACCGTCCCGACGGCCCTTCACCACGCCGCCCTCGACCGACACCTCGGACAGCAGCGTCACCTGCGGCACACCCAGCCGCTCCGCCAGCAGCGCCGGCAGCACACCCATCGTGCCGTCCGTCGACGCCATGCCACCGATCACCAGGTCGAACCCGGTCTTCTCCAGCGCCTTCGCCAGCACCGCCGACGTCCCGATCACGTCCGAACCGTGGATGTCGTCGTCGTTCACGTGCACGGCCTTGTCCGCACCCATCGACAGCGCCTTGCGCAGCGCGTCCTTCGCGTCGTCCGGACCCACCGTCAGCACCGTGACCTCGGCACCCTCGTTCGCCTCGGCGATCCGCAGCGCCTGCTCGACGCCGTACTCGTCCAGCTCCGACAGGAGGCCGTCCACGCCCTCCCGGTCCGTGGTGTGGTCGTCCGCGAAACGACGGTCGCCCGTCGCGTCCGGCACGTACTTCACACAGACGACGATCCTCAAGCTCATGAGCGGTTTCTCCTGTCACGGGTGCACGGGTGCACTGGATCCATGGCCTCAGGTCAGGCCGAGGGTACTGAGTGCCAAGCCAGGCCCGGCTGCGACCCTCGTACCGCAAGCACCACCTGGACCGGCAGGCCGGGTCGGCTCTGTTCGACTTGCGGAAGAGGCTCCACCGAGAGAATACGGCACTCAGTACCCCTCGTAAAGGCACTCAGTACCCTACCCCGCCCCGGCGGCCTCCCGCCGGGGCGGCAAGCGGACACAAGGTTTCCGCAAGGCCCCGCCAGGTCCCGTCAACGAATTCGCCAGCCGGTCCGGGGACCATCGGCGGCGGGGCTGCTCGACGGCCCCGACCTGCGATCAAGGAGGGGGAACGGAATGACCTTGGTGCACGGGGAACAGGACATCACGACCGCGAACGGGACGCACCCCACGCGTCCCACCCAGGAGACGTGGAGCAACAACGGCCCGTGGGAGACCCTGCGGGACCGCAAGGAAGTGCTGGTCGTCGCGCAGACGATGGTGTACGCGAAGCGACTGCACGACTTCTACTCGCTGCTCGCCTCGGACCTGCGGGTCCACGTGCAGTTCACGGTGGCGCCGCACACCTTCAACCGGGGCACCGCGGAGATCCTCCAGGCGATGGGCGGCACCGTACTGCCGTGGGAGCAGGCGGTCCGGCGCGAGTTCGACCTGGTCCTGGCGGCCGGGTCGCAGGGAATGGAGCAGTTGCACGGCCCGGTCGTCCGGCTGCCGCACGGGGCGGGCAACATCAAGCTGGCCCGGAACAGCGCCCCGGGCGGCGAGCGGCCGGCCGTCGGACTCGGCCCCGACTACCTCTACTGGGAGGGGCGGCTCGTCCCCGCCTCCTTCGCGCTCGCCCACGAGGAGGAGCTGCTGGAACTGCGGCGCAGCTGCCCGGAGGCCCTGCCGATCGCCGAGGTGGTCGGCGACCCCTGCTACGACCGGATCGCCGCCGCGCTGCCGCACCGCGAGCACCACCGGGCCGCGCTGGGACTGCGGCGGGACGAGAAGCTGGTGCTGGTCTCCTCCACCTGGGGCGACGGCTCGCTCTTCACCCGGCTCGACGCCGTGCTGCCCCGGCTGGCCTCGGAGCTGCCCCGGCACGGCTACCGGGCGGTCCTGCTGACCCACCCCAACATCTCGGCGGCGCACGGCGCCTTCGCCGTGCGCTCCTGGGCGCGGGCCACCGCGCGCGGGGTCGTCACGGTCGTCCCGCCCGAGACGGACTGGCGGCCGCTGCTGGTCGCCGCCGACTTCATCATCGGGGACCACGGCTCGGTCACCCTCTACGGGGCGATGACCGGCGCCCCGGTCCTGCTCGCCGAGTACCCGCACCGCAACGTCAACCCGCGCTCGCCCGCCGCACAACTCGCCCGCACCGCGCCCGCGCTCTCGCCCGGGCACCCGTTGGTCGACCAGCTCTCGTACGCCGCCGAGCAGTACCGCCCGGAGGAGTACGCCGCCATCGCCGCCCGGATCAGCTCCGAACCGGGCCGGTTCGACCGGAACGCCCGGCGACTGCTGTACCGGGTGCTCGGGCTGGGGCAGCCGGCGCACGCTCCGGCTCCGGAGCCGTTGCCGCTGCCGGACCCGCTGGACGCGATCGCGGCGGCCGAGGCACGGCGGGCCGGATGAGCGCGGCACTGCACACGATGCGGCTGACGCCGGTCGGCGCCCCGGCGGCGATGCTGTTCGAGGCCCGGCTGGTGTCCGCCGCCTGGGTCGGCCACGGGCTGCTGGCCACGGACCCGGTGACGACGGACCCGGCGGCCACGGCCCCGGTGTCGACGGCTCCGGGTGACCGGCCCGGGCCCGGGTTCGTGGACGAGCACCTGGTGCTCGACCTGTCCCGGCCGGGCGGCCTCCGCTGGCGGCGGCAGGCCGACGTGCTGCACCTCGGGCTGCTCCCGGCGGCGGAGGCGCACGGGCGGCTCGCGGAGCTGCTGTCCGCGCACCCCGGGTGTGCGGTGGCCACGGCCCAGCACCGTACGGGGACGGTGCAACTGCTCGCCCGGACGGGGGCCCGGCTGGTCCTGCGGGCCTCCCAGCCGCCCGGCCCGTCCTCGCTGCCGCTGGTCCTCGGCTCGCTGGCGCACGCCTGGCTGGCCGCCGGACGGGCGCTGACCGAGCTGGCCTGGGTCAGCGCCTGGGTCCTCGACACCCGGCCGGCTCACGCCTCCGGGGTGCCGGGACGGGGGGTGGCGGCTTCCGCGTGAACGGCGAGGCGGTCGGCCAGCCCGGCCGCCTCCGCCGTGGCACCGACCTCCCGGTACCGGGCCAGGGACTGCTCGAAGCGGGCGCGCGCGGCCTCCGGGCGGCCGCGCCGCTCCTCGACCAGCCCGGCGAACTCCAGCGTCCGCGCCTCCCAGTGCGCCGACCGCGCGGCCCGGAAGCCCGCGAGGGCCTCCGCCAGCCGGGCCTCCGCGAGGTCGTACGCACCCAGCCGGCCGTGTGCCAGGCCCAGGAAGGCCAGCGCGCGGGCCGCCTCGTAGTCGTCCTCGATCGAGGACAGCTCGCGGCCGGCCCGCTCGATGGGCTCCACCGCCTCGGCGGCCCGGTCGGCCAACAGCAGCACCTCCCCGTACGCCAGCCGGGCCAGCGCCGAGCCGCGCAGGTAGTCCTGGGCCTCGCGCAACTCCACCACCCGGAGCAGGCACTCGGCGGCCTGGAGCAGCTGCCCGGCCATCCGGTGGGTCTGGCTCAGCCCGTACAGTGCGTCCGCCTGAGCCAGCGGGTGGCCCAACTCCCCCGCGAGGTCCAGGGCTTCGCCGAACCACCGGGCCGCCTCCGCCCCCTCGCCCGCGTTCCGCAGGCCGTTGCCGCCGGAGGTGAGCATCCGCAGTTCGCCGGAACGGTCCCCGGCCGCCCGGGCCGCCCGCAGACCGATCCGGTGCGCCTCCACCCACAGTGCGGCCGGGCGCAGTCGCAGGAACAACGGCCACATGGCGTCGGCGAGTTGCCAGGCGGCCGCGGGCCGGTCCAGCTCCTCGCACCAGCGCAGGACGTCGGCCAGCCGGTCGCGCTCCTCGTCGAGCCACGCCACGGCGCCGGAGTCGTCCGCGAACCCGCCGGCGGGGAGCACCGGCCGGGTGAGGTGGTCGCGGGCGAGCGTGCGGTGACTCGGCGAGACGACCGCCTCGGCGGCCGTGGCGGTGGCGAGGTACCAGTCCACGATCCGGTCGAGGGCGGCCCGGGTGGCAGCGGCTCCCCGGACCTCCGACCCGCACGCCCGGGCGTGCAGCCGGACCAGGTCGTGGAAGCGGAACCGCTGCGGGCCCTTCTCCTCGACCAGGTGCACGTCGATCAGGCCGTCCAGCAGCCGGTCCGCGCCGGGCAGGTCGGTGTCCGCCAGGACGGCGGCGTTCGCCAGGGTGAACTCGGCGAAGGGCAGCAGGCCCAGCAGCCCGTACAGCCGGGCGGCGGCCGGCTCCAGCACACCGTAGGAGGCGTCCAGCAGGTCCCGCACCGTCTCACCCTCCACGTCCAGCGCCGCCAGCCGGTCGGTGCCGCGCCCGAGCATCTCGGCCGTCGCCGCCAGCGACTGGGCCGGGCGGGCCGCGATCCGGGCCGCCGCCAGGCAGATCGCCAGCGGCAGCCCGGCGCAGGCGTCCACCACCGTGGCCGCGGCCACGCTCTCGTCCGCCACCCGGCGCCCGCCGACCCGGTCGGCCAGGATCTCGGTCGACGCCTCCGGGGCGAGCGGCTCCAGCGCGCGGAATACCGCGCCGTCCATCCCCAGCCCGGTGAGCCGGCGCCGACTCGTCACCACCACCACCGTGCCGTCCGAACCGGGCAGCAGCGGCCGGACCTGGGCGGCCGTCGAGGCGTTGTCCAGCAGGACGGCGATCCGCCGCTCGGCCGCCAGCGAACGCCACAGCGCGGCGCCCTCCGCCAGGCTCCGGGGCACCGGCGAGATCCCGAACGCCCGCAGGAAGGCGCCCAGCGCCTCCGCCGGATCGACCGGGCCGCCCGGGGCGTAGCCGCGCAGATCCGCGTACAGCTGACCGTCCGGGAAGCGCTCGGACTGGCCGCGCAACCACTGGGCGGCCAGCGCCGTCTTGCCGACCCCGGCCGGGCCGGTCACCACCAGGGTGCCGTCCGCCGGTCCGGCGTCCTCGCTCAACGACCGGTCGAGCGCCGCCAGATCGGCCTCCCGGCCGATCAACCGCCTCGGACAGGGCGGGAGTTGGCGTGGTGTGGGGAGCACCTGGGGGGCGTGCAGATGCACTCCGCCGTGGATCGCGCCCGCCTGCACCACCGAACCGGCGACCCCGCCCCCGCCGGTCAGCGAGTTGCGCACGACCCCCAGGGGCAGATTGGCCTCATCCGTCACCCGCGACCACCGACCACGGCCCGTCCTGCCACTGGCTCCCCCTGCCCTCGACCGACCTCGACCGTCATCGACTGTCATCGGCGAATTGACCGCGCGGCATTAGCAGATGACATGTCGTCAAGTCGAGAACATTCCCAAAGGACCATCTCCCGAACCCCCTCGGTGCTATGGCCGATCGCCCCGACCGCATGCCATGCTCACCCGCGACACAGCAAGCTGGTAGCCAACCGGCGGGGGGCGTCGCGTGAAGTTCCATCTCCTGGGATCAGTTGAACTGTCGGTGAACGGAGAGCCATTGGCACTCCACTCCGACAAACGCCGACAGCTGCTGGCCGCGCTGGCCCTGGAGCTCGGAAG
This sequence comes from Kitasatospora sp. NPDC096077, assembly GCF_040303245.1. Classification (NCBI taxonomy): domain Bacteria; kingdom Bacillati; phylum Actinomycetota; class Actinomycetes; order Kitasatosporales; family Streptomycetaceae; genus Kitasatospora; species Kitasatospora sp. NPDC096077. Next base: position 7,776 of record NZ_JBEOSV010000023.1, read on the forward strand.
GCCGCTCCCCCACACATCGCTCGTGGACCTCCTGTGGGACGTGGCACCACCGCCCAGCGCCCTCACCACCCTGTACAGCCACGTGTCCCACCTACGGGCACTGCTCAGACGGGCCGCCCGCGCCGCCGGACGGGAAAACCCCGGGGAAGCGCCGACGATCGACACCCGATCGCACACGTACACCCTTCGGGCCGATCCCCAACTCATCGACTGGCACCGATATCTGGACCTCTGCAAGCAAGCCGGACTACTCGCCGAGAACGGACAGGACCACCAGGCCAGAACCGTACTCAGCCGCGCCGACGAACTCTGGGGCGGCGAACCCCTGGCCGGCCTGCCCGGCAACTGGGCCCACAGCACCCGCGCCGCCATGACCGACCAGCGCTTCGCCACCACCCTGCAACGGATCGAGCTCGACCTGCGGATCGGCCGCCACCACCAGCTGATCCCCGAACTCACCGCGCTGCGCGAGCACCGGCCCACCGACGAACGCCTGGCCGGCCACCTGATGACCGCCCTCCACGCGGCCGGCCGCCAGGCCGAGGCGCTGACCGTCTACCCAGCCGTCGTCCGACTGCTCCGCGCCCACCTCGGCACCGAACCCGGCGAGGCACTCACCCGGCTGCACCGGCTGATGCTCAACGGCGAACCGCTGCCGGGGACGCGGGCCCGGGTGTCCGCCGTTCCGGCGGCCGCTCCGGCGGCTCCGACCGTTCCAGCGGTTCCGGCTCCGGCTCCGGCGGCTGCTCCGGCTCCGGCTCCGGCTCCGGCGGCTGCTCCGGCCCCCGTGGCCGTTGCGCCCGGTCCGGTCGTGGAACCGCCCGGGCGGCACCGGTTGATCGGGCGGCGGGACGACCTCCGACGGGTGCTGCCCGGCGCCGGTGCCGGTCAGGGCGGGGTGATCACCGTGTCGGCGATCCTCGGCATGCCCGGCGTCGGCAAGACCACCCTCGCCCTGCACGCCGCCGACCTGATGCGCGAGCACTTCCCCGACGGGTACGTCCACCTCAACCTGCGCGCCCATGTGGGCACCCAGCCACCGCTCACCCCGGAGGCCGCCGGCGCCCTGCTGCTGAGACGCCTCGGCGTGCCCGCCACCACCATCCCGCTCGACGCCGACGAGGTCTTCGCCCTGTGCGCCGAGACCCTCGCCACGCGCCGGGCCGTCGTCGTCCTCGACGACGCCGCCAACGCCGCCCAGATCCGCCCGCTGCTGCCACCCGCACCGGCCGCCCTGATCATCGTCACCAGCCGCCAGCGGCTCGCCGAACTCCCGGCCTCAAGACCGGTGTTCCTGGACGTCCTGCCGGTCGACGACGCCGTGGCCCTGTTCAGCAGCGTGGTCGGCCCCGACCGCTCGACGGACCGCGACCGCGTCGTCGAGATCGTCGACCGCTGCGGCCTCCTCCCGCTCGCCATCGAACTCGCCGCCAGCCGCCTCAAGGCCCGCCCCTCCTGGACCCTCGACCACCTCGCCCACCGGCTCTCCCGCAAGGCCCGCCTCGCCGAGATCCGCAGCGGCTCGGCCAGCATCGCCCGGGCGTTCGAGGTCTCGTACCAGTACCTCCCGGCGGGGCAGCGGTCCGCATTCCGGTTGCTCGGGCTGCATCCGGGACCCGATTTCGGGGTGCACGCGGCGGCCGCGCTGCTGGGGCGGACGGTGGACGATGCCGATGAGGTCCTGGAGGCGCTGCTGAACTGCAGCCTGATTGTCGAAATTTCGCCCGAAAGATACCAACTACACGATCTTCTACGGGAGTTCGCGGTGATCCTGGGAATGGAGGAGGAGCATCAGGACACCGCAGTCGACCGACTGCTCCGCTTCGCCCTGCACGCGGCTGACCGGGCGGACCGGCTGCTCTATCCCCGCAGATCGAGAACGGGAATCCCGGATGATCGTCAACTCGATGTCATAGACGACCTTTTGGGAGATGTCCCGATCAATTCCCCCGAATCGGCCAAGGACTGGCTGGAGGCCGAGCACGCCGGCCTGGTCGCCCTGACCACCCACGCCCATCAGGTCGGACTCGCGGAGACCGGCGCCTGGCTCGCCCACGTCCTGGCCGGCCATCTGGACGCCGAGGCGTACTGGCGCGAGGCGCAGGACATGCACCGGGCAGCCGCGGCGCACTGGCGATCGCGAGCGAACGACCGGCAGGAGGCATGGGCCCTGATCGACCTGGGGGCCACGCTCGCCAACGCCTCGCACAACGACTCCGCGACCGGGGCGCTCGAACGCGGACTGGCCCTCGCCCGGAGCGAGGGCGACCAGGACGCGACGGCGAACGCGCTCGGCCTGCTCGGACGGCTGCGCTGGAACCAGAGCCGCCTCCACGAGTCACTGGCGTTCCAGGAGGAGGTGCTCACCATCCGACTAGAGCAGGACGACCAGCTGAACGTCGCCCGCTGCCTCGCCAACATCGGCGTCCTGCACCGCTCGATGGGGAATTCGGAGGCGGCACAGGACGCCTATGACAGCGCCCTCCCCTTTGCCCGGAACTTCAACGACCGGGTTCTCGAGCTCCGGATACTCAACAATCTCGGGGAACTCCACCTCACCTCCGGACGCAATCCGGCAGCGCGCGACATGTTCGAAAGAATTCTGGATATCGGGGACGGCCTCATGCCCCCGGTGGACCTTTCCGTCATTCGCACGAATCTGGCAGCCACGCTGCCGATCCCGGATGAACTCGAACGCGCTCTCTCGCTCTACCGGTCGGCACTGGCGACATTTCGCGAGGTCGGCAGCGCCCGCTATGAATCCGACAGCCTCAACGGTCTGGGCGAGACCCTGGCTGCGGCAGGACGCCTCCAGGAGGCGCAGGACCACCACGCGGCAGCCCTGGAGCTGGCACGCTCCATCGGCGCGGCCCGGGAGGAAGTGGCCGCCCTCCGCGGGCTGGGCCAGTGCGAGGCAGCACTCGGCAACCCGACGGCCGCCGTAATTCATCTGACCGCAGCCGTGAACCTGGCCGGACAAGTCGACATCGCGGACGAGGTCGCATTGGCCCGCTCGGCACTCGCCAACGTCAAACGATCTTCATACAATAAGTAATCCCGCGATGCTGCGCGGTCGGGGGGACACCCGTTTGATGGGCGTCCTCATTTTCTGGTTAGATCACCTCGGCGATCATGCCGATCGGGATCGAGCAGAAAGCAATGCCGCACAATGACCATAGTCAAGCACTTTTGCTTCACAATTGCCATGTCCATGCCCTTGTGGTGCTTGCTGAAGCCGTAGAGCGACAGCGGCTTCCCGTTCAGGGGGTCGGGACGGCGCCGGGCGCGGCCGGTGGGGAGTCCAGGAGGTCGGCGGTCGGCACGAAGAACAGGGCGCCGGTGACCGCGGTGGAGAAGTCGAGCAGCCGGTCGGTGGTGCCGGGCGGGCGACCGAGGAACATGTTGCGGAGCATTTCCTCGGTGACGCCGGGGTCGCGTGCGTAGCCGATGAAGTAGGTGCCGTACTCGCCGCCGCCCGCGAAGGAGCCGAACGGCATGTTGAAGCGGACGATCTTCCGCTCCGCGCCGTCCGGGTCGGTGATCACGGTCAGGGCCACGTGCGAGTCCGCGGGTTTGCTGTCGTCGTCCAGTTCGATGTCGGTGAGCTTGGTGCGGCCGACCGCGCCCTCCTGCTGTTCGACGCTCAGCGCGTTCCACTTGTCCAGGTCGTGCAGATACTTCTGGACGATGACGTAGCTGCCGCCGGCGAAGGCCTGGTCCTCCTCCCCCACCACGGCGGCGGTCTCGGCGGCCCGGCCCTCGGGGTTCTCGGTGCCGTCGACGAAGCCGAGGAGGTCCCGGTCGTCGAAGTACTTGAAGCCCTGGACGGAGTCGACCACGGTGGCCGCCCCGGCGAGCCGGGAGGTGAGCCGGCCGGCGAGTTCGAAGCAGAGGTCCATCCGCTCGGCCCGCAGGTGGAGCAGCAGGTCGCCGGGGGTGGCCGGGGCCCGGTGGCGGGGGCCGGCCAGCTCCCGGAAGGGGTGGAGCCCGGCCGGCCGGGGGCCGGTGAACAGCCGGTCCCAGAGCTCGGAGCCGATGCCGGTGACGCAGGTGAGGCCACCGTCGGGGGCGCGGAAGCCGACGGCCCGGCGCAGTCCGGCGAGTTCGGGCAGCAGCTCGCGGACGGTGGACTCGCCGCCGGGTTCGACGGTGAGGGTCAGGAAGATCGCCGCACTGGTCAGCGGGGACAGGACGGCTTGCGGTTCGGGCTGCGGTGCGGGGTGCATGGCGGTGCTCCTCCTCGGGAGGCTCGGGGGCCTGGGGACGGGGTTGTCCTGCAGCACGCTCACGCTCGCCAGCCCAGGGACGGATCGGGCGGGTACCGGTGTATCGACACGGCGGGCGAAGTGGGACGGACCAGCACGAATCCGATCATGCCAACGATTACATCGCAGAGCGGACGATCCGGCACGGCCGGCACACGGCCGAACGGCTCCACCGGGATGGCCGAAGGCCCCATCGGAGGCTCGCTCCGGTGGGGCCGTTCAGGTGAGGGCCGAAGGCCGGGTCAGCGCCGAAGGCCGGGTCAGGCCCGCAGCGCCGCCAGCTGCTCGGCGAACGGGACCACCTGCTCGGGCAGCGCGGGCCGCGTCGCCGGGCCGCGACCGGCCAGCAGGGCCGCCAACTCGCCCGCCGCCCGGTCGATCCGGCCCGGCAGGCCGTCGGTGAGCGCGTCCCCCGCCGTTCCCCAGTCGTCGGTGGCCGCGTACACGGCGGTCGGCAGCACCACCGCGCGCAGGTAGCTGAACAGCGGCCGCACGGCGTGCTCCAGGGCGAGCGAGTGCCGGGGTGTGCCGCCGGTGGCGGCGATCAGCACCGGCTTGCCGGTGAGCGCGTCGTCGTCGATCACGTCGAAGAAGGACTTGAACAGGCCGCTGTAGGAGGCGGTGAAGATCGGCGTCACCGCGATCACCGCGTCCGCCTCCGTCACCGTGTCGATGGCCCCGCGCAGCGCGGCGGCCGGGAAACCGGTGACGAAGTTGTTGGCGATGTCCACCGCGAGGTCGCGCAGCTCGATCACCGTGACCTTCGCCTGCCGCCCCTCCGCGGCGAGCCGGCGCACGGTCGCCTCGGCGAGCCGGTCGGCCAGCAGGCGCGTCGAGGACGGCTTGCTCAGCCCGGCGCTCACCACGGCCAGCTTGAACACGGTCATCGGGCGACCTCCGCCTTCTCGTCGGACTTCTCGTCGGCGTCACGGCCGTCGCGGGCCGCGACCAGCGCGGCGTGGGTCGGCCCGTCCGGCACTCCGGCCGGGCGGCCCTTGGCGAACTCGGCGCGCAGCACCGGCACGACCTCCTCGCCGAGCAGGTCCAGCTGCTCCAGCACGGTCTTCAGCGGCAGGCCGGCGTGGTCCATCAGGAACAGCTGGCGCTGGTAGTCGCCGAAGCTCTCGCGGAAGGTCAGGGTCTTCTCGATGACCTCCTGCGGGCTGCCCACGGTCAGCGGGGTCTGCTCGGTGAACTCCTCCAGCGAGGGCCCGTGCCCGTACACCGGCGCGTTGTCGAAGTACGGACGGAACTCGCGCACCGCGTCCTGGGAGTTCTTGCGCATGAACAGCTGCCCGCCGAGGCCGACGACCGCCTGCTCCGGCGTGCCGTGACCGTAGTGGGCGTAGCGGCTCCGGTAGAGCTCGATCAGCTTCTGGAAGTGCTCCTTGGGCCAGAAGATGTTGTTCGCGAAGAAGCCGTCCCCGTAGTAGGCGGCCTGCTCGGCGATCTCCGGGCTGCGGATCGAGCCGTGCCAGACGAACGGCGGGACGTCGTCCAGCGGGCGCGGGGTGGAGGTGAACCCCTGCAGCGGGGTGCGGAAGCGGCCCTGCCAGTCGACGACCTCCTCGCGCCACAGCTGGTGCAGCAGCGCGTAGTTCTCGATCGCGAGCGGAATGCCCTGGCGGATGTCCTTGCCGAACCAGGGGTAGACCGGGCCGGTGTTGCCGCGGCCCATCATGAGGTCCACCCGGCCGTCGGCGAGGTGCTGGAGCATCGCGAAGTCCTCGGCGATCTTCACCGGGTCGTTGGTGGTGATCAGCGTGGTCGAGGTGGAGAGGATGATGCGGTCGGTCTGCGCGGCGATGTAGCCGAGCATGGTCGTCGGCGAGGACGGGACGAACGGCGGGTTGTGGTGCTCGCCGGTCGCGAACACGTCCAGGCCGACCTCCTCGGCCTTGCGCGCGATGGCCACCATCGCCTTGATCCGCTCGTGCTCGCTCGGGGTGCGGCCGGTGGTCGGGTCGGGGGTGACGTCGCCGACGGTGAAGATTCCGAACTGCATGCTGCTCACCACACTCCAGGTAGTCCAACTTTCAACCACCTTAGCATCCGGGTGGCGGATCCTTATTCCCGCCGACAATGGAAGGTGGGGACGGCCGGGACCGACGACGGGGGCGAGCCCTCCGGAAAGGCGGCCGACGATGGCGCCGTACATCGCGGTGAGCGCACTCAGTCACGAGGGCCTGGTGCGGGAGCACAACGAGGACAGCCTCGCGGTCGGCCCGTGGACGCTCTGCGCCACGGTCACCACCAACCCGCAGACCCTGCTCTTCCCGCTCGGACCGCCCTGCGTGGTCGCGGTCGCCGACGGCCTGGGCGGCCACCCGGGCGGCGAGGTGGCCAGCACCCTGGTCGCCCGCCGGCTCGCGGCCGGCGGGAGCGGACTGGACGGCGAGGAGGCGGTCCGGGAGGAGCTGCAGGAGTGCAACCGGGCGGTGTACGCGGCCGCCGCCGGGGATCCCGGACTGGCCGCGATGGGCACCACGGTCGCCGGGCTGGTGCTGCTGCCGGGGCAGGCGGTGGTCTTCAACGTCGGCGACAGCCGGGTCTACCGGGTCACCGGGGACGGACTGCAGCGGGTCAGCGTGGACGACAGCCCGCCACCGCCGCCCGGACGGCGCACCACCTCGCTGGTCACCCAGACCCTGGGCGGCTCGCTCGGTCTCACCTTCGTGGAACCGCACGTACGGATCGCCCCGCTGGCCGCCGGCGACCGCTACCTGGTGTGCAGTGACGGGCTGACCGACCCGGTGCCCGAGGAGGAGCTGGCCGAACTGCTCGCCCGGACCCACGAGAGCCCCGAACGGGCGGACGGGAAGGCCGCCTTCGAGCTGTGGAAGGCGGCGGTCGAGGCGGGCGGACCGGACAACATCACCCTGGCGCTGGTGCGGATCGGCGAGTAGCGGCGGGCGGGCGACGCGGGGCGGTCGGCATCGATCGGTCGGCGCAGGGCAGTCGGCGCCGGACAGTCGGCGCCGGGAACGCCGGAAGCCGTGCTGACGGTGCGTCAACACGGCTTCCGGGCAAGAACGTTCGGTTCCGGCTGACTGCGGCGGCGTGTTACTTGCGCAGCAGCAGGATCACCCCGGCCGTCGCCAGGCCGACCACCACCGCGGCCGCACCGTACGCCAGGCGGTGCGCCTTCAGCACCGGCAGGAAGCGGTCCACCGCGTAGCGGCCCGGGCCGGTCAGCGCGAGGGCGGCGGCGCCCGCCGTCAGCAGCAGCTCGTACTCGTTGCCCTTCGGGGCGAAGAAGCCGCCGCCCCAGGTGACGGCGATCGCGTTGACCATCGTGCCGACGATCGCGGCGCCCGCGAGCGGGGTCAACAGGCCGACGGCGAGGCCGAGTCCGCCGAGGACCTCGGTGAGGCCGGCGACCACGGCCATGGCGTTGCCCGCCGGGTAGCCGCTCATGGTGAAGAACTGACCGGTGCCGTCGATCCCGCCGCCCCCGAACCAGCCGAACAGCTTCTGGCTGCCGTGCGCGGCCATGGTCAGGCCGAGGGCCAGGCGCAGGAGCAGGAGTCCGGCGTCGTAGGCGTGCGGGGAGGTGGTGGCGGACCCAGCGCCCTGCCGGGCGGGGCGGACGGTGGAACTGGTGGCGGCGGTCGTGCTCGGGCTGCTGCTCGGCATGCGCGTCTCCATCGATCGGGATCGGTCGTAGGGCTGTGAACGGTGCTGCGGCCGGGCCGGGTGTGGTGTCCCGCACCTATTGTTCAAATTTGAACCGGCCGCTCCTCGACCGTACCTTGGAGTTCGAATTTGAACAACTGACGGCCCGTGAGCGACTCGCGCACCCCGCCACGACCGGGGCAGGGTGGAGACATGGCTCAACGCAGGCAGCACCAGCGGGCCACCCGGCCCGGCACCCCGTACCCCGAGGCACTCGCCGCCTTCACCGAACGGGTCCGGCTGGTCACGCCCGGGCAGTGGGACTCCCCCACCCCGTGCGCCGACTGGTCGGTCCGCGAACTGGTCAACCACCTCGCCGGCGAGCAGCTCTGGGCACCCGAACTGCTGATGGGCGCCACCGTCTCCGAGGTCGGCACCCGCTTCGACGGCGACGTGCTCGGCGACGACCCGGTCGGAGCCTGGACGGACGCCGCCGACGCCGCCCGACGGGCCTGGGAGGTGCCCGGCGCCACCGAGCTCACCGTCCACCTCTCCTTCGGCGACGTCTCCGGGCAGTACTACCTGGACCAGCTCACCACCGACCTGGTCATCCACAGCTGGGACCTCGCCGAGGGCATCGGGGCCCGCACCCGGCTCCCGGCGGAACTGGTCGACTTCGCACTCGGCGAGTTCACCGGCTACGGCGACCTCTCCGGCAGCGGGCTGTTCGACCCGCCACTGCCCGTCCCCGAGGACGCGGCGCCGCAGACCCGGCTGCTGGCCCTCACCGGACGGCGGGACGGCGGCTGAACCCGGGGCCGGGACGGCCGGGGCGAGGTTCTCGACGGCGGCGCCGGATACTGGACAGTACGGGGGCGAGTCCTGATCCCGGACGAGAGGCGGCCGCGCCATGAGCCGCAGGCCCGACATCCTCGGAGAGTTCACCGCCGACCACAAGGCGGTCACCGAACTGCTCGACCGGGTCGAGGCGGCACCGGCCGGCTCGGCCGAGCGCGCCGAGCTGGTGACCCGGCTGACCGACCTGCTGTTCACCCACTGCGCCGCCGAGGAGGAACACCTCTTCCCGCTCGTCCAGCACGACGTGCCCGACGGCGGGGCGCTGGTGTTCAGCAGCATCCACGACCACCTGGCGATCGGGCAGTATCTCGCCGACCTCCAGGGACTCGGCCCGGACGACCCCGCCTTCGACACCCTGCTCGGCGGCCTCGCCGGCACCCTCCGGCGGCACCTGACCGGCGAGGAGAAGGTGCTCTTCCCGGCCGCCCGCAAGGCCGTGCCCGCCGCCGCCCGGGCCGCGCTCGGCGAACGGCTGCGGGCCGAGCGCGCGGAACCCGGGCGGCCCGAGCCCGGGCAGCCGGAGCCCGGGCAGCCGGACTGACCGCGTAGGTCGGCGCCCGGCCGCGCGAATCAGTGCTTGGGGCTGATCACCGCGAACCGGGCGCCCTCACGGTCCCGCAGCCGGGCCACCCGGCCGTACGGGGAGTCGAAGACCGGACCGACCGCCGCCCCGCCCAGCTCCAGCGCCCGGGCCAGTGCCCGGTCGGCGTCCTGGACGGCGAAGGAGATCTCCCAGTGCGGCGGCGGGCCGGCCGGGCCGGCGGCCTGCTCCTTGGCCAGCGCCGCGACGCTGTGCCCCTCCGCGCGCAGCACCACCCGGTCGTGCTCCCAGCGGGTCTCGAAGCGCTCCGGGTCCCGGCCGTCCCAGCGGAACACCTCGCCGTAGAACAGCGCGGCCGCGAACGGATCCGGGGTGCGCAGCTCGATCCAGACCGGGGCGCCCGGCAGGTCCAGCTTCCGGGCCCGGCCCAGCGGGCCCTCCCAGATGCCGAACACCGCCCCGGCCGGGTCCGCCGCGAAGGCCACCCGCCCGGCGTCGAAGGCCAGCGGGCCGACCGCCAGGGTCGCGCCGCGCTCGCGCACCGCGTCGGCGGCGGCGTCGGCGCTCTCCGTCCCGAAGTAGCTCGTCCAGGCCAGCGGCACCGCCCCGAGGCCCGCCACGCCGAGCCCGGCCACCGCCTCCCCGCCGGTCACCGCGTGCACGTACGGACCGAAGCGCTCCGGCCCGGGCTCGAACCCCCACCCCAGCAGCGGGCCGTAGAACTCCTTGGCGGCATCCAGGTCCCGGGCCATCAGGCTCACCCAGCACGGAACGGCCGCCACGCAGCGCACCCGGGCGGTCGTCTCCTCGCTGCCCATCGCGATCCTCCTCGCCCACCCGGCCGCCGGGCCCCTCCCGACTCCCACGACCCACCGGCCGCCCGGGACGCCCACAGCCTAGGCCGACAGAGGGAGCCGCCCGGGGAAGACATGGCCGGGCTCAGCGCACCCAGTTCTTCAGCGGCTCGGTGTCGAGCGAGATCCCGACCGGCTCGGGGAGGTGGACGGTCCTGCCGAACGGGAGGGTCCGTACGCTCTCGTACCGGACGCCGTCGGGCTGGCTGTGGACGACGACCTCGGCGGAGTCCCGGTCGATCAGCAGGTAGACCGGGATGCCGGTCTCGGCGTAGGCCCGGGGCTTCTCGACGCGGTCCCGACGTTCGGTGTCGGAATCGTAGGAGGTCACCTCGACGACCATCAGTGCTCCGTCGGCACTCGCCCACTCCCCCTGGCTCCCGAACGTGCCAGTGGGTGCGAGCGTGCCATCAGGACGCGCATGGCCGTTGCGGTAGGTCTGGACCTTCAGCCCTTGGTCGTAGAGCCACAGCTCAGGACGCGACTGGATGCAGATTCGCATCAACCACTCGATGATCAGGCCGTGATCGCCGTCCGGCACGGGCTTGACCCCCAGCTTCCCGTTGATGAACTCCGGCCGGACGCCTTCGGCGGTCCGCGCCAGAGCGTGCGCGAGGTCCTCGAACTGCTCGGGCAGCATCTGCGGGCGGTCGGAGATCGCAGTCACGGGATTTGCTCCTTCGCCTTGGCACCCGCCGGGGCAACGAGTACAGCGGCGAGTGGTTACGGGGCATCCAGCTTCGACGATAGTCGCCTCGACCGACTTCGCCCATGATGTGACACAGGTCACATCAGGGGCGGAAATTCCGGGGACGGATTCCCCGTTTCCGAGTACGTTGGCAGAAGCGGGGAGAATTTCCCCGGTATCCTGGAGGAGCAGTCGTCATGACCACCGTCGCCGCCGAGTCGGCCCGTTCCGCGGGGAGTGTGCGCACGCCGAAGTTGCGTGCGGACGCCAGCCGGAACCGGGAGCGGATCGTGTTGGCGGCCCGGGACGCGTTCGTCGAGCACGGTGCCGAGGTGCCGCTGGACGAGATCGCGAAGCGGGCGGGGGTCGGCAACGCCACGTTGTACCGGAACTTCCCGGACCGGACGAAGCTGATCCAGGAAGTGGCCCTGCTCGTCAAGAACCGCATCCTGGCCCTCGCCGAGACGGCGACGGCCGAGGCCGACGCGGGTGTCGGCGGCGGTCCGTTCGAGGCTCTGCAGCGGTTCGTGCACGCGACCGTGGCGGAGAAGGTCGGCGGGCTCTGCGCCGTCTTCACCAGCACCGTCGACCCGGACGATCCGGAGCTGACCGAGACGCGGGAGCGCCTGCGGGCCGCCGTGAGCGGACTGATGGAGCGCGCCCGGGCCACGGGCGAACTCCGGGCCGACGTCGACCACGGCGACCTGTTCGTCGCGATCAGCCAGCTGAGCCGCCCGCTGCCGGGCACCTCCTGCCGGCTGCTCGACGACTTCGTCCACCGCCACCTGCAGCTGTTCCTGGACGGCCTGCGCGCACCGGCCCCTTCGGTGCTGCCCGGCCGGGCAGCGACCTTCGAGGACTTCCGTCCCCGGCACTGACCGACCACCTGGACCCGACACCACTGATCCGACCCACCGACACCCCGCCCGCGCGCCACTGACCGGCGCCGAGCCCGGACGCGTTCGCGCGCCCTCGCACCCCGTACGGCAACCTGCCGTTCCCGTACGGCAGTTGACCGTTCTCGCACACCTCACGCACGTGAAATGGGTACCCCCATGTCTCAAACCGACTCCCGATCGGCGACCCAGCCGGATCCGCGGCGCTGGAAGGCGCTGATCTTCATCGGGCTCGCCCAGCTGATGGTCGTCCTGGACGCCACCATCGTGAACATCGCCCTGCCGTCCGCCCAGACGGACCTGGGCATATCCGACGGCAACCGGCAATGGGTGATCACCGCCTACGCGCTGGCCTTCGGCGGCCTGCTGCTGTTCGGCGGCCGGATCGCGGACCTGTGGGGCCGCAAGCGGACCTTCATCGTCGGTCTGACCGGCTTCGCCCTCGCCTCGGCGCTCGGCGGCGCCGCGGTGAACACCACGATGCTGCTCGGCGCCCGCGCCCTGCAGGGCGTGTTCGGCGCCCTGCTCGCGCCGGCCGCGCTGTCGCTGCTCGCGGTGACCTTCACCGAGGCCAAGGAGCGCGCCAAGGCCTTCGGCATCTACGGTGCGATCGCCGGTGGCGGTGGCGCCATCGGTCTGATCCTCGGCGGCTTCCTGACCGAGTACATGAACTGGCGCTGGACCTTCTTCGTCAACATCCCGTTCGCCGTCGTGGCCATCACCGGCGCGGTGCTGGTGATCAGCGAGCCCGCCGGGAGCCGCAACCGCAACAAGCTGGACATCCCCGGCGTGATCCTGGTGACCACCGGTCTGGTCTCCCTGGTGTACGGCTTCACCCGCGCCGAGTCCAGCGGCTGGACGGCCGCCAGCACCCTGGGGCTGTTCGCCGCCGCCGTCGTGCTGCTGACCGCCTTCGTGATCGTGGAGCGCACCGTCGCCGCCCCGCTGCTGCCGCTGCGCGTGGTGCTGAACCGCAACCGCGGTGGGGTGTACATGTCGCTGGGCATGGCCGTGATCGGCATGTTCGGTCTGTTCCTCTTCCTGACCTACTACCTGCAGGTCGTGCGCGGTTACAGCCCGGTGCTGACCGGTGTGGCCTTCCTGCCGATGGTGGCGGGCATGATCACCGGTTCCACCCAGATCGGCGCCCGACTGATGACCCGGGTCCCGGCGCGCTACCTGATGGCGCCCGGCTTCCTGACCGCCTCGGTGGGCATGTTCCTGCTGACCCACATCGGCCTGGACACCTCCTACCCGGCGCTGATCCTGCCGGGCCTGGTCCTGATGGGCCTCGGCATGGGCACCGCCTTCATGCCGGCCATGAGCCTGGCCACCCACGGCGTCGAGCCGCGGGACGCGGGCGTGGCCTCGGCCATGGTCAACACCTCGCAGCAGGTCGGCGGCGCCATCGGCACCGCGCTGCTGAACACCATCGCGGCCAGCGCCACCACCAGCTGGCTGACCTCGCACGGCAAGGCGCTGGCCACCGCCGCCTCGCCGGAGGCCGCCAAGGCCCTGCAGTTCCAGGGCATGGTGCACGGCTTCACGACCGCGATCTGGGTGTCCTTCGGGATCCTGGTGGCGGCCGCCGCCGTGGCCTTCACCTTCATCAACGCCGGCCACCCCGGCGCGACGGGTGCGGGTGCCGGTTCCGACGCGGCGAAGAACGACGAGGTGCCGGTGCTGGTGCACTGAGCCCCGCCCGTTCCAGGTTCGTGAGGGTGCGTACGCGGCCCGTCCGGTGTCTTCCAGGACACCGGGCGGGCCGCTCGCCGTTTCCGGCCGCCCGCCGCGTTCCTGATCGCGCACGAGCGGCCGCACCCCCCTCGAACCGCCGCCCGCGGTGGATGAGAATGGAATGGCCCGCCCCCCGCCAGAGGGAGGAGATCATGCTCGACCGAAGCGACCGGCTCGCCGACAGCAGATACCTGCTGCTGACCACCTTCGGCGACGACGGCAGCCGGCTGGACTCGCAGCTCTGGGTGGTCGAGGACGGCCCGGCACTCGGCCTCTGGGCCCCCGCCCACTCCGGCGAGGCCGAACGGATCCGCCGCCACCCCCGGGTGCTGATCGGCCCCTGCGACGCCCACGGGCGCCCGACCGGCCACCGGTTCCCGGCCCGCGCACGGCTCTGCGACCCCGACGCCACGGCGCGCTACCGCACCTCGCTGATCAACAAGTACGGCCTGACGGCGCTGATCGTGCTGGCCCGCAGCCGCTTCCGGGTCGGGCTGGCCGGGACGGTGGGGATCCGGATCACGCTGAACGAGCTGGAGCAGCGGCTGCTCGGGCCGGAGTGGCGACCGCCGGCCACGTACTGCGTCAACTGAGCCCCCTCGGGAAGCGGTCGGCCCCGCCGCGGGCCGGGACCCGTGCGAACGGGTCCCGGGCCGCGATCGGCTCGTGCCCGGGGCCCGCTCAGGTCCCGTCGTCCGGCGCCACGGCCAGGTCCCCCGGCTCGCAGGCCTCCCGGCCGGTCCCCACGTGCACCACCTTGACCGCCCGTTCGGGACCGCCGGGGACCACCTGCTGCTCGTGTCCGCAGCGGGGGCAGATCAGCGGGATGCGCGGGCGGTTCGGGTCCCGTCCGGCCTGGTCGCCGTGCGGGTGCGGGGCGGTCACGAGAGCGGGTGGGTCGGGATCGGGCTGACCTCCTGGATCTCGCCGTGGGCCTTGGTGAGCAGCTGCGAGGCGAGTTCGTTGAGCGCGCGGGCCCCGGCGATCTCCTCGCCGACCCGCAGCTGTTCCGGATCGGAGGGGTGGCGGCTGCTGTAGCCGTGGGCGCGCAGTTCGCTCCCGTCGCCGAGCCGGAGCAGGGCGGCGGCGGTCGTCCTGGCGCCGTCCTCGCGGAACTCCATCTCGATGTGCCAACCGACCAGAGTCTGCATGGCGGATCACCTCCATCGGTTACTCCTCCAGAGTGCGCCGCACCCAGCGTGAACACCAGGCCAGCCGGAGCGAGGGAAGTTGAACGCGTTCAACTCCGCCGGGTAGAGTCGGCGGCGAGCGTTCATTTGAACGCGTTCAAGACTCTGTGTGCCGCGCGTACGGAAGTGTGTGCGCCGCGCGTACGGAAGGGGGTGCGCCCGCATGGACGCAGGCACGACGGAACTGGTGAACCTGCTGGTCCTGCTCGGCATGGGCGCCGTACTGCCGCTCGGACTGGCCCTGGTCGACGAACCCGGGCTCGCCCGGATCCGCCGGCTCTGGCCGCTCGCCGCCGTCCCCGGGGCGCTCTCGCTCTGGCTGCCGCGCGGCGGCCTCGCCACCGGCGCCGCCGTCGTCTACGCGCTCGGCACCCTCGCGGTGGCCCTCCAGGCGCCCCGGCGACTGGCCCGGACCCGCTCGCTCGCCCCCGCCGAGATCGCCGTGCTCACCGCACTGGCCGCCCCCTCGGTCGCCGGGGTCGCGCTGGTCGCCGAACGCTCCGGCTACCCGCTGTTCGGCTTCGAACCGCACATCCTGGCGCTGACCGTCCCGCACTTCCACTACGCCGGCTTCACCGCCGCCCTGGTCGCCGGACTGGTCTGCCGGGCCTGCGACCCGGCCTGCGGCGCGGCCCGCTGCGCGGCGCTCAGCGTCCCGGCGGGCACCCTGCTGGTGCTCGCCGGGTACTTCCTCGGCAACTGGTGGCAGTTCGCCGGAGCCGTCGTGCTGAGCACCGGGATGTGGCTGGTCGGCCTGATCAGCTGGCGCGAACTGCGCCCCCGCACGGCGGACCGGACCACCGCCCGGCTGCTCGCCGCCTCCTCGGCCGTCCTGGCGCTCACCATGCTGCTCGCCCTCTGGTGGGCGCTCGGCCGGGCCGCCGGCCTCCCCCACCCCACCCTGACCTGGATGGCCGCCACCCACGGCCTCGGCAACGCGCTCGGCTTCGCCCTCTGCGCACTCCTCGCCTGGCGCCGGATCACCACCCCGGAGGTGTCGCGATGAACGACTACAGCTACCCCGAGCTGGGCGCCAGTCGCACCGGCCAACTCCCTTCCGGCTACCGCCACTTGCAGCACCGGACAGCGATCGGCCACGGCCGCGCCGCCCTCGACGTCGCCGCGGCCGCCCTGCTCGGCTGGCGGATGCACCGGCTGGCCGGCGTCCGGATCGCGGCGGAGGCCGAACGGGCGGCCCCGGGACTCGCGGTGCGCTGCGGCCTGGGGCTCGGACCGCTCCGGGCGAGTGCGCCCAACCGGGTGCTCGCCGTCGACGACGGCCCCGACCGGTACGGCTTCACGTACGGGACCAGGCACGGCCACCTGGCCCGGGGCGAGGAGACCTTCCGGCTCGAAGCGGCACCGGACGGAACGGTCTGGTTCACCGTCACCGCGTTCAGCCGCCCGGTCAGCTGGTGGGCCCGGCTGGCCGGCCCGCTGCTCCCGCTCGCCCAGCGCGCCTTCGCCCGGCGCTGCGGGCGGGTGCTCGCCTCGATCGCCGCCGACGCGGCCTGAATCCGCTGGCCGGGCCGGACGGGCGTCCGGCATCATCGCCGGATGACGACGACGCAGCAGCCGGTCCCGGGGATCCACGCCCCCGCCGACGCCGCCGCTCCGGCCCCGGTACCGGCCCCGGCGGCCGCGCGGTGACCAGCTTCCTCACCCACCGGGCCCGGGTGCACGACGCCGGCCTCCCGCCGTACCGGCGGCACAGCGCGCTGCGCACCTGTCTGACCGAGTTCGCCCCGTACGGGCTGCGGGCCACCTACCACCACCTCACCGTCTCCGCCCGGCTGCCCCGGCGGCTGGAGGCCGACCCGGAGTCACTGGTGCGGGCGGTCGAGGAGCTGCACGAGGCACGGCAGTTGTGGCGGGCCCGGCTCCGGGAGTACCAGGCGCAGCGGCGGGCGGAGAAGCGGGCCGGGCGGCGCACACCGTCGACCACGGCGTGGTGGGACCGGCCGCGGTGGAGTTCGCCCGACCTCGCCTGGGCCCAGGACCCCTTCCTGCACCCGCGGTTGAGCCTGCCCGACTACGTCCGGCGGCAGAACGCGCTGATGGACGGCGCCGAGCTGCCGGGCTGCCCGGCCTGCGGGGAGGAGGGGCCGGTGGTGCGGCTGTCCACCGCGCCCCACCGGGCCGGGCTGTGCCGCTCCTGCGCGCGGGTCCTGGTGCCCTGTCCGTGCGGGCGGAGGCACACCTTCGAGCCGGAGCGGCGGGTCGGCTGGAGCCGGACGTGGCGGCGGGAGCACATGACCGGCACCGGGGAGCCGAATCCGCACTGGCCGGCCCACCTGGGCACGGCCCGGATCGAGCGGCTGGTCACGTACGAATCGCCGCACCCGCCGTTCTGCTGAGCCGGGCCCCGGGCGAGTCGGGCCCCGTGGCCCGTGTGAGTCGGGCCCCGTGTGAGTCAGGCCCCGTGCACGGGGACGGAGACCAGCAGGGCGCCGGTGCCCTGGACCCGCACCTCGAAGTGGTCGATGTCGCCGGGCTGGAGGGCCGCGCCGCCGGTGGTGTGCAGCGCGTGCTGGTCGGGCGGCTCGCCGTAACCGGCGGCCGGGACGCTCCAGGTGGTGACGGTCTGGCGCTGGCCGCCGTGCGAGACGGCGACCAGGCGGCAGGTCAGCGGGCCCTGGACGTCGGAGAGGTTGAGGCTGATCTGGCTGCCCCAGCTCCGGGCGTCGACGCCGACCACGGCCTTGGCGCCGGTGGTCGGGTCGGTGGCGGTGAACTGCTGGGAGACGGCGACCACGGCCGGGGTGGAGTCGGCGGCGATCACCGCGGCCGTGACCACCGGGCCCGCCGCGACCATCGCGGTCGCGGCCAGGGCCAGCGCCAACCGCCGTACCCGGAGCCGCCGGCGGCCGGCCGTGACCTCGGCGATCAGCCGGCCCAGCAGCCGCCGGTCCGGTTCCGGCACCGGCTCGGCCGGGTCCAGTCCGGCGGCCGCGACGGCCGCCACGTAGTCGGCCAGCAGCACCTCGACGAAACCGAGTCGGTCCACCTGCTCGACGCACTCCGGGCAGTCCGCCAGGTGCTGTTCGAAGGCGGCGTGCTCGGCCGGCTCCAGCATGCCGAGGACGTACGCACCGGCGTCCGTGTGCTGCGGGCCGCAGGGCACGCCGGACCCGGGGGCGGTGGCGGGCCGGTCGGTCACGATGTCACTCCCCGTTCCTCCAGTGCGATCCTGAGCGAGCGCAGTGCGTAGAACACCCGCGACCGGACGGTCCCGGCCGGGATGCCGAGTTCGGCGGCCGCCTCCTTCGCGGTGCGGCCCTTGAGGAAGGTTTCGACGAGGACTTCACGGTGGGCGGGCGAGAGGTCGGCGAGCGCGTCGGCGACGGTCATCGTCCGGAGCGAGCGTTCGATGTCGTCCTCGCCGGGCAGCTGCTCCAGGACCGCCGCGTCCACCTCCTGCGGGCGGGCCAGGGCGCTGCGGTGGTCGTCGATCACGATCCGGCGGGCGACGGTCACCAGCCACGGCCGCAGCGAGCCGCCGTGCGAGTCGAGCCGGTGGATGTTGCGCCAGGCCCGGACCAGGGTCTCCTGGACGACGTCCTCGGCGCGCTGGCGGTCCCCCGCGACCAGGTGGAGCACGAAGCCGAACAGCGGACCGGCATGCTCGCGGTACAGGGCCCGCATCAGATCCTCGTCCGCGGCCCCCGTGCCGTGTGCGGCCTTGCCGCCGACGGGGTGCTCCTCGGTCACGATCTCATCGTTGCGCACCCTGGCCTCCCCGGCGAGGGCGGCGGTCGGGGCCGGCGGCCGCCGGGCACCGGTCGCGCCCGCGCCGTCCGGCTGCTCGGGCGGCCGGGGCGCGGCGCGGCTACCGTTGCAGTAGGACTCCGCGGGATCGTCCCGGTCGGCGAGGCGGTGCGGCGCGGCGGCCCGGCACGTGCGGGGTGTGCGGGTGTGCTGCGCATGGCGCCTCCCGCTTCGGCGAGCGGACGGGACATCCTTCTGTACGGACGGTGGCGGCCGTGTGCTCAACCCGGGGACGAGCCGGAATACCCCGGCGGGCATCACGGTTGTCCGGGGCGCATGACCCCGTACCCACCGCCTTCGGAAGGGAAGGATCCGCGAGATGAGCAACACGGTCGAGCTGACCAAGGAGAACTTCGACGACATCGTCCCCGGCCCCGAGGGCCAGGACTTCGTCTTCATCGACTTCTGGGCCGGGTGGTGCGGGCCGTGCCGCCAGTTCGCACCGGTCTACGAGAAGGCCGCGGCGCGCCACCCGGACCTGGTCTTCGCCAAGGTCGACACCGAGGCCCAGCAGGAGCTGGCCGCGGCGTTCGGCATCCAGTCGATCCCGACGCTGGCGATCATCCGCGAGGGCGTGCTCGTCTTCTCGCAGGCCGGCGCGCTGCCGGAGCCGGTGTTCGAGGACCTGATCGGGCAGGCCCGCCAGCTGGACATGGCCGAGGTCAAGCGCAAGGTGGCGGAGGAGCAGGCGGCCGAGGGCCAGGCCTGAGCGGTGCCGCACCGGGGCCCGGGGAGTGCCGACTCCCCGGGCCCTCTCCGTGCCCTCGCCTGGCCCTCTCCGGGCCCTCGCCGTGCCGGTTCCGTGGGTCAGGCCGGTTCGGCGGGGTCGGCCGGTTCCGCGGCCCAGTCGGTGAGCCGGGCCGCGAGGGCCCGGACCTCCGCCCGCAGTTCGGCGGGCTCCCGGACGGTGAACGGCCAGCCCAGGCCCGCCAGCAGCACCGCGAAACCGTCCAGGTGCTGCGCCCGGGCCCGCAACAGCACCCGGCCGTCGGCGAGTTCGGTGAGCGTGCCGACCACGGGCGGCAGCCGGCGGCGGGCCTCGGCCAGGGTGGTCGCCAGTTCCACCTCCACCCGGTGCCGCCAGGGCGTCGCCGCCAGCGACTCCACCACCCGCTGCACCGGGTCGAAGTCCTCGGGCGGCTCGAAACCGGTCTCCCCCGCCACCACCCGCTCGATCCGGTCCAGCCGGAAGGTCCGCAGCTCGCCGCTGCGGTGGTCCAGCCCCGTGGTGTACCAGCGGCCGGAGTGGAAGACCAGGCCGTACGGGTCGAACTCGCGCTCGCTCGGCCGGTCCTCGCGGTCCCGGTAGGCGAGCCGCACCCGGCGGCACCGACGGGCCGCCTCGGCCAGGGCGAACAGCGCGGCGGCCGCCGGGCTGGGGCCGGCCGTGGGCGCGGCGGACAGGCCGAGGGTCTGCTCGACGGCCGTGACCCGCTCGCGCAGCGGCGGCGGGAGCACCCGCTGGATCTTGGCGAGCGCGGTCTCGGCGGCCCGCTCCCCCACCGACAGGCCGGAACTGCGCCCGGCCAGCAGGCCGAGCACCACCGAGGCGGCCTCGTCGGGGCTGAGCATCAGCGGCGGCAGCCGGTAGCCGGGCAGCAGGCGGTAGCCGCCGTAGCGGCCGCGGTCGGCCCGGACCGGGATGCCGAGTTCGACCAGGCGGGCGGTGTAGCGGCGGATGGTCCGCTCGTCCACGTCCAGCCGCGCGGCCAGCTCGGCGCCGGTCAGGCCGGGGCGGTCCTGGAGCAGTTCCAGCAGCGCGAGCACGCGGCTGACCGGGTGTTCCGGACGTTCCATGGGGGCGCTCCTTCCGGGCCGACGCGCCGGTGAATCCGGGCGGGTTCCGTCCGGATCCGATCCTAGAGTCGGCGGTGACGGGGATCCCCCTCGCGGAAGGAGCGGTGCACCATGAGCACGTTCGTACTGGTCCCGGGGTTCTGGCTCGGCGCCTGGGCCTGGGACGAGGTGGCCGCGCCGCTGCGCGCGGCCGGGCACGAGGTCCACCCGGTGAGCCTGCCCGGGCTCGCCGAACGGGCGGGCGAGCAGGGCGACTTCGGGCTGGAGGAGCACATCGCGGAACTGACCGGGCTGCTGGTCCGCGCGGATCTGTGGGACGTCGTGCTGGTCGCGCACAGCGGCGCCTGCGCCCCGGTGGGCGGGGCCGCCGACCGGATGCCGGAGCGGATCCGCCGGGTGGTCCACCTGGACAGCGGCCCGCTGGCCGACGGCAGTTCGGTGTACGACGTCTGGCAGCCCGACTTCCGGGCCGAGGCCGACGCCACGGCGGTCGACGGCCGCCTCCCGATGCCCTCCTGGGAGTACCTGGCCGCCCACGGCTCCAGCATCGAGGGCCTGGACCGGGCCGCACTGGAGCGGATCCGCGCCCGGGTCACCCCGCAGCCGGTCGGCGCCTACCGGGACGCGCTGCGGCTGACCGGTGCCGGGGCCGCGCTGCCGCAGGCACTGGTCTCCTGCTCCTTCCCGCTCGATCAGGTCCGAGCGCTGATCGCCTCCGGGCACCCGTGGTTCGCCGGGATGGGCCGACCGAACTGGGAACTGCGCGAACTGCCCACCGGGCACTGGCCGATGTTCTCCCGCCCGGCCGACACGGCGGCGGTGCTGGCGGAGCTCGCGGCAATCTGACCCGGTCCGCGTGTTCGCCCGCGCGCGGACCCGTCCGCACCGCAGGATGGCGCAGGACGGGGCCCGCGCCGACGGCCGTCGAGGCGTCGGCGGCACGGGCCGAGCGCGCGACAGCACGGAGGACGGCCCATGACCAGCAGCACCGCCGAGGAGTACGACGTCATCGTCCTGGGCGCCGGCCCGACCGGCGAGAACGTCGCCGACCGGACCGTCGCCGCCGGGCTGCGCACGGTGATCGTGGAGGCCGAACTGGTCGGCGGCGAGTGCTCGTACTGGGCCTGCATGCCCAGCAAGGCGCTGCTGCGCCCGGCCGCCGCGCTGACCGACGCCCGCACGGTGGCCGGTGCCCGGGAGGCGGTGGGCGAGGGCCGACTGGACGCGGCGGCCGTGCTGGCCCGGCGGGACTCCTTCGCCTCGCACTGGAAGGACGACGGCCAGGTGCAGTGGCTGCGGGACACCGGCATCGAACTGGTCCGCGGCCACGGCCGGCTGGCGGGGGTGCGGACCGTCACGGTGGAGGCGGAGGACGGCAGCGAACGGCTGCTCACCGCCCGGCACGCCGTCGCCGTGTGCACCGGCAGCCGGCCGGTGCTGCCCGCCGACGTGCCCGGGCTGGCGGAGGCGCACCCGTGGACCAACCGGGAGGCGACCGGCTCGCCGACCGTCCCCGGGAGGCTCGCGGTGGTCGGCGGCGGGGTGGTCGGGGTGGAGATGGCCACCGCCTGGCGGGCGCTCGGCTCCGAGGTGGTGCTGCTGGTGCGCGGCGACGCGCTGCTGCCGCGGCTGGAGCCCTTCGCGGGCGAGCTGGTGGCGGACTCGCTGCGGGAGGCGGGCGTCGACCTGCGCTTCGGCACCGAGGTGACCGCGCTGGAACGGACCGGGGGCGCCGGTCCGGTGGCCCTCACGCTCGGCGACGGCGGACGGCTGACCGTCGACGAGGTGCTGTACGCGACCGGCCGGGCCCCGCGCACCGCCGACATCGGCCTGGAGCAGGTCGGGCTGCGGCCGGGCGGCTGGCTGGAGGTGGACGACAGCTGCACGGTGCGGGGCGTGGACGGCGAGTGGCTCTACGCGGCCGGGGACGTCAACCACCGGGCGCTGCTCACCCACCAGGGGAAGTACCAGGCCCGGATCACCGGCGCGGTGATCGCCGCCCGCGCCCAGGGGCGTGCGCTGGACACCTCCCGCTGGGGCGCGCACTCGGCGTCCGCCGACCTGGCCGGCGCGCCCCAGGTGGTGTTCACCGAGCCCGAGGTCGCGGCCGTCGGGCTGACCCTGGCCGGGGCCGAGCGGCTCGGGCTGCGGGTCAAGCACGTCGACCACGAGATCGGCGCCGTCGCCGGGGCCTCGCTGTACGCCGACGGCTACCGCGGCCGGGCCCGGGTCGTCTTCGACCTGGACCGGGAGGTGATCGTCGGTGCCTGCCTGGTCGGCCCGGCCGTCGCCGAACTGCTGCACTCGGCGACCGTCGCCGTGGTCGGCGAGGTGCCGATCGACCGGCTCTGGCACGCCGTCCCCGCCTACCCGACGATCAGCGAGGTGTGGCTGCGGCTGCTGGAGGGCTGCCGGGGCTGACCGCGGCGCCCAACGGCTGGCCCCGGCCGACCCCGGCCGACCCCCGGCCGACCCCCGGCCGACCCCCGGCCGTCCCCGGGCCGACCGCCGCTGTCCGAGTGAGCGGCGCGGCGAGATGTGACCACCGGTGGACGGCGGGACACTGGCGGTGGGGCGCCTCCGGTGCGCCCCGAGGGGGCCGTCCGGGGGGCCCGATCCGTAGGTGGTGTGAGGCATGACCGAGGTGCTGTTGGCCGTCGGAACCGAGAAGGGACTCTTTCTCGGCCACAGCCGCGACCGGCTGGACTGGGAGTTCAGCGGGCCGCACTTCCCGATGAACGCGATCTACTCCGTCTCCATCGACCGCCGCGGCGACCGGACCAGACTGCTGGTCGGCGCCGACAGCAGCCACTGGGGCCCCTCGGTGTGGCGCTCCGACGACTGCGGCGCCAGCTGGTCCGAGCCGGCCCGGCCGGCCATCCGCTTCCCGGAGTCCACCGGGGCCTCGCTCACCCGGGTCTGGCAGCTCCAGCCCGCCGGACCGGAGGCCCCCGGGGTGGTCTACGCGGGCACCGAACCCGCCGCGCTGTTCCGCTCCACCGACGGCGGCGAGACCTTCGCCCTGGTCGAGTCGCTCTGGAACCACCCCCAGCGGCCCGAATGGGGCGCCGGCTACGGCGGCCAGGGCCTGCACACCATCCTCACCGACCCGCGCGACCCGCAGCGGCTGCTGGTCGCCGTCTCCAGCGGCGGGGTCTACCGCAGCAAGGACGGCGGCGAGTCCTGGGCGCCCGCCAACACCGGCCTGCGCGCCGAGTTCTTCCCCGAGGAGCGGCAGTACCCCGAGTTCGGCCAGTGCGTCCACAAGATCGCCCCGGACCCGGTCCACCCCGACCGGCTCTACCTGCAGAACCACGGCGGCGTCTACCGCAGCGACGACTGGGGCGGCAGCTGGCGCTCCGTCGTGGACGGGCTGCCCGCCGAGTTCGGCTTCGCCATCGCCGCCCACCCGCGCCGGGGCGACACCGCGTACCTCTTCCCGCTCGGCGGCTCCGACGACCGGATCCCGCCCGGCCACCGCTGCCGGGTCTTCCGCACCACCGACGCCGGCACCAGCTGGCAGCAGCTGGCCAACGGCCTGCCGGGCGAGGACCACTACGGCATCGTGCTGCGGGACGCCCTGCGCACCGACGACGCCGAACCGGCCGGGATCTACTTCGGCAACCGGACCGGCGACGTGTACGCCAGCCGCGACGAGGGCGAGAACTGGTCGCTGCTGGTCTCCCACCTGCCGGACGTGCTCTGCGTCCGCGCGGCGGTGGTGAGTTGAGCGCCGGCGGGCGGCGAGGCCGGCGGGCCGGCCGGCACCGCAGCCGCCGGGCCGCCGGTCGTCGGACCCGCTGATCGAAAACCTGTTGCCGGAACGCTCCGGTTCTGGTGAGCATGGGCCGCCGACGAACGAACTCGTGAAGTGGGGTGGGCCATGCCCGAAACCGACTGGGTGGTCAGGTACGACGGAAGCGGCGCGGCGGTGCTGCGCTTCCAGCAGGGCGAGCGGGAGGGACGCCCCTGGGCCGACCTGCTGGAGCTCGTGGACGACTCGCTGGACGCGGCGGGCGCGGCGGAGTTCGTCCGCGCCGAACTGCCCGGCTGGGTGGTGTCCGGCCCCCCGGAGCTCGGACTCCGGTTGCTGGAGGACGGCGCGCGGAAGCTGCGGCACGCCCACACCTTCCGGCGTGACCTGCGCGCCGACCCGCCGCCCGCCGACTGGGCCGGGGCGCCGCTGCGCGAGGGCCTGCGGGCGGTGCCCTGCGACCGCGCGCCGGAGGAGCTGCTGGAGTCCTGGCGGGCCGCCTTCGACCCGGCCCACGTGGACCACTTCCACGGCGACGACACCCAGGCCCTGGCCGAGCGGATCGGCCCGCTGCTGGCCGGTCGGGCCATCGGCCCGGTGCTGCCGTCCAGCCTGCTCGCCGTGGACGCCGAGGACCGGGTGGTCGGCGGCGCCGTGCTGACCGACCGCAACGGCCTGCCCTGGGTCGCCGAGGTCTTCCGCCACCCGCAGCGCGGCTACCGCGGCCTCGGCGCCGATCTGCTGCGCCGGGCGATCGCGGACGCGGCCGGGCACGGGGTGGCCGACGTGCAGCTGGCGGTGTCCGAGGGCAATCCGGCCCGCCGGGTCTACGAGGCGCTGGGCTTCGTGCTGCTGGAGACCTCGCTGACCGTGATCGTGCCGGACGCGGCCTGAGGGTCGGGCGTACAGCGCCCGGGGCGCCCGGCCGGGGCTCACGGCCGGGCGAGCTCCAGGACGGCGATCCCGCCGAGGACGGTGAACGCGGCGGTCAGCCGCAGCCGGCCGAGGCGCTCCCGGAACACCACCGTGGCGATCAGCGCGGCGATCACGATGCTGGTCTCGCGCAGCGCGGCGATCGTCGCCAGATTGCCCCGGGACTGTGCCCAGACCACCAGGCCGTACGCCGTCAGCGAGAGCACCCCGCCGAGGATCCCGACCGGCAGCACCGGGCGCACCCCGGTGAGCAGGGTGCGGCCGCGCCGGGCCCAGACCACCGCCACCAACGCGGGCCCCTGGAGCAGGAACAGCCAGGCCACGTAGCCGCCGACGGTACCGGCGTGCCGGACACCGCTGCCGTCCAGCACGGTGTACCCGGCGATCATCACACCGGTGCCGGCGGCGGCCCCGAGAGCGGGCAGCTGCGCCCGCCCGGGTATGCCCTGGGCGAAGGCCAGCCCGATCAGGCCGCAGGAGATCACCACCACGCCCGCCAGCTCGCCCACCCCCAGGTGCTGGCCGAGCAGCACCACCGACAGCAGGGCGACCAGCAGCGGCGCCGAGCCGCGGGCGATCGGGTACATCTGCCCGAAGTCGCCCAGCTGGTAGGCCTTCAGCAGCAGCACCGTCGAGACCGTCTGGACCGCCGTGGAGGCCAGCAGGTAGGGCCAGGCCGCGGCGGCCGGCAGCGGATTGACCGCGACCAGCACCAGGGCGCAGGCGGTGTAGGTCAGGTTGATCAGCGCGAAGCCGACCATCTTGTCCGGGATCCGGTGCGCCAGCCCGTTCCACACCGCGTGCAGCACGGCGGCCGCGAGCACGACCAGCGGCACCGCCGCCCCGTTCTCCGACATGGCGAAGCTCCCCTCCCCGTCGGCCTGCCGGGAATTCCGGCAGGCTTGGAATCGGATTCCACGCTACCCTAGGTCCATGGAAGAGCGTTCCGAATTTTTCACGCCCCTGGAATCCCGGCTGGCCGCGCAGATCCGGGCCCGGCTCGGCGAGCTGCGCGGCACCGAGGCGAGGGTCGCCCAGGTGGTGCTGGACCGGGGCGGGGATCTGGTGCACCTGAGCGTCAGCGACGTCGCGGCACTGGCCGGGACGGCCCCCTCCTCGGTGGTCCGGGCCTGCCAGCGGCTCGGATTCCGCGGCTTCCAGGAGCTGAAGATCGCCGCCGCCCGGCACGCCCCCGCCGCCCCCGCCCCGGCCACCGACGCCGACGACCCGGCGGCCCGGGCGCTCACCGACACCCTGCGCGCCGCCCGGGAGGCCCTGGACGGGATCACCGCCACGCTCGGCCCGGACGACCTGCGGGCGGCCGCCGACCTGCTGAACGACGCCCCCCGGGTGCTCCTGGTCGGCACCGGGCTGTCCGGCGCGGTGGTGCTCGACCTCGCCTACCGGCTGCGCGCGCTCGGCCTGCCGGTGGACGCCCCGGCCGACTCGATGACCGCCCAGCTGGTGGCCGCCGGACTGCCGCCGGGCGCCGTCTGCCTGGCCGTCAGCCACTCCGGCGCCACCCGCAGCGTGGTGGACACCGCCCGGGCGGCCCGGGCGGCCGGGGCCGAGGTGCTGACGCTCACCAGCTACGCCCGCTCGCCGCTCACCGAGACATCGACCTGCGTCCTGGTCGCGGGCGGGCAGGACCTGGTCTTCGGCCTGGAGACCACCGCCAGCCGGCTCGCCCACCTGGCCGCGGTGGACGCGCTCACCCAGACCCTGCTGGCGCTGCGCGGGCCGCGCGCGGAGCAGTCCCTGCGGCTCGCGGCGGACGTCTGCGCGGACTACGTGTACTGACCGGCCGGCCTCAGGTGCTGGGCCGGTGGGCGCCCTCGACCCGGGCGCCGCGCACCACGACCATGGTCAGGCCCACCGCGACCAGCAGCTCCGCCCAGAAGAACGCCGCGTAGTCCAGCAGCGAGCCGATCGGCGGGCTGCCGGGCGCCGCGTTGCGCATCCCGACCAGGGCGAACAGGGTGGCCGCCATCCAGCTCAGCGCGGGCCAGACGATCCCACGCCGCTGCCGGACGATCAGCCAGGCCGCCACCAGGACGGACATCGCCAGCGCCCACATCGCCGCCATCATGAACCAGGCCAGGATGTAGGTGCTGCGCGAGCGGTCGATCTGCTCGGTGACCGCGATGCCGAGGCCCTCGGTCTCCTTCTCGCCCTGGGTGAACGCGAAGAACGGGTCGGCCTCCTGGATCCCGATCATCACCGGGGCGGGCTTCCCCCCGACGGTGGCCCGGAAGCCGATCGGCGCACGGTAGCTGTCGAAGGGGTAGTCGGTGACCCGCCCCTCGGCCAGGTTGAACGACACCAGGGTGGAGGCGATCGGCTGGCCGGCCGGGTACTTGAGCAGGGTCTGTTCGAGCGAGGTGGTCTCCAGCACCACGTCCTGGGCCGGGATCAGCTGGAGGCCGGGCGTCGCCAGGGCGCCGTGCGGCTGCACCAGGACCTTGGCGGCGACCGACTGCGCGGCCGCGTCCACCCGCTGGAGCACCACGTCGACCTCCAGGAAGTCCGCTCCGGAGGTGTTGCCCACCACCTGGGAGCGACTGCGGTTGGAGCGCTCGTTGGCGTAGAGCAGCAGGCCGGCGGTCACGGACAGCACGATCGCCACCACCACCGCGTACGCCCGCCAGGGCCGGACCTTCGGCCGGGTGGCGCTGGCGGCGCGCACCCGGGCGTGGATGCGGACCCGCGAACGGGTGGTCGGGCGCAGGGGCCGGGTGGTCCGGCGGCGCGGCGGCGTGCTCATCGACCTGCTTCCACGGTCGGCGGCGGCGGCACCCGCTGCCGCCCGTCCCGCCAGCGTCGGCACGCTACCACCCCCGCCGCAACCGGGTCGGGCCGGTCGGGTGCGCCTCCGGGGCCTCCCCCGAGGCCTCCCCCGAACGCGGAAAACACGCTGGTCGGAGGTGCTGTGTAGGCTCACTGGTCATGGCGAGGGTGACACGGGACGATGTGGCGCGGGTGGCGGGGACGTCCACGGCGGTCGTGAGCTATGTGATCAACAACGGGCCGCGGCCGGTGGCGGCGGCCACCCGGGCCCGGGTGCTCGCGGCGGTGGAGGAGCTCGGCTACCGGCCCAACCGGGTCGCCCAGGCGATGGCCCGGCGGCGGACCGACCTGCTCGGGATGGTCGTGCCGGACGCCCGCCAGCCCTTCTTCGCCGGGCTGGCGCACGCCGTGGAGCAGGCCGCCGCCGAACACGGCCGACTGCTGCTGATCGGCAACTCCGACTACGCCGACGAGCGCGAGGCGCACTACATCCGGGCCTTCCTCGGGATGCAGGTGGACGGCCTGATCCTGGTCACCCAGGACCCGGCCGCCCCCGGGCTGACCGGCTTCGACTCGGCCGACGGCACCCCGGTCGTGCTGCTGCACCACCGTTCGGAGAGCGCCGACGGGGTGGCCGTGGTGGCGGACGACGAGGGCGGCGCCCGCGAGGTGGTCCGCCACCTGCTCGGGCACGGCCACGCCGAGGTGCACTGCTTCGGCGGCACCCTGGCGCTCAGCCCGCTCGACCCGGTCAGCGGGCGGACGGCCGGCTGGGCCGAGGCACTGGCCGAGGCCGGGCTGTCCACCGACGGCCGGCTCGCCCCGGCGCCGTTCGACCGGGTCCGGGCGCACGCCGAGGCGCTCGTCCTGCTGGGCCGGCCGGACCGGCCGTCCGCCGTGTTCTGCGCGACGGACGACCAGGCGATAGGCCTGCTGCGGGCCGCCGACGACCTGGGCATCCGGGTGCCGGAGGACCTCGCGGTGGCCGGTTTCGACGACATCGCCGAGGCGGTGATCGCCGGACCGGCGCTGACCACCGTCACCACCGCGCAGGACGAGATGGCCCGGGCCGCCGTGGAGCTCGTGCTCGGCGGACCGGAGCGCCGCTCCGCCGGGGCCCGGACCTTCCCGGCCCGGCTGGTGGTGCGGCGCTCCTGCGGCTGCCCCGCCGAGCCCGCGCTCCGACGGGCCTGATCCGCGGTTCGGCACGCCGGGGCGGCGCGTCAGTTCAGCTGGAAGCCGGCCTCGACCGGGTAGTGGTCGCTGGGCGCGTTGGTGTCCAGCTGGCCCGGCGCCCACCCCGCCTGCGGGTCGAAGTCGATCTTCACGTTGGACATCGAGGTCGGCACCGGACGGCCCGGGGCGTTGAGGTACCCGATGTAGTCGAGGTCGTCCCGGTAGTCGACCGGGAAGGTCTCCACGCCGGCCATGTACTGGCACCAGGAGGAGACCGGGCAGTCCATGGTGGTGCGGGCCTGGTTCGGGTCGGTGGCCGGGGTGCCCAGGACGCCGTTCACCGCGTTCTGGGCGTTGGTGTAGTCGCCGCGGCCCTGGCCGTGGAAGTACTCGACGTTGAGGTCGCCGCCGATCAGCACCGGGGCGCTGCTGCCGACGATCCCGTCGACCCAGGCGCGGATCTCGGCGAGCTGGCCGAGCCGGGTGGACTGGGTGGTGTCGGTGGAGGTGTCCGACTCGTCGGCCTGGAGGTGGGTGCCGACGACCCAGGCGGTGCTGCCGTTCTTGGTCACCTTGACCAGCGCCGCGCCCTTGTTGGCGTGGTAGTCCCAGGTGCCGTAGGTGGAGTTGCTGAAGACGTGGGCGTACTGGGCGCTGATCGGGTACTTGGAGAGGATCATCGTGCCGCCGTTGATGACGAACCACGAGTTGGAGCAGTTGCCGCTGACGCCCGTCCAGCCGCCGCCGGAGCAGACCCCGCCGACCACCGGGGTGCGGTACGGGTAGAGGTCCGCGAGCTTGCTGTTGATGTCGGCGGTCGAGCTGTTGTTGAACTGCTCGTCCAGCACGACCACGTCGGCGTTGTGCTGACGGACGATCTGCTCGATCACCGGGGTACGGGTGGACGCCCGCTCGTTCTGGGTGGCGTCGACGACGGCGGTGCCGAGGTCGACGTTGAACGCGAACACGGACAGCGTGGTGGGGCTCGCCGTGGTGCCGGCGGAGGCGCTCGGGGCGGCGACGCCGCCGAGCAGCAGTGCGGCGGCGGCCGCCGTGGTGAGGGCGGTGGCCGTACGACGCGAGAGCATGGGCGTTCTCCTGGGTCCGTCAATCCGGTGGGGCCCGGACCGGCCGGGGTGACCGGCCGCCGGGGATTGGCGGGGGAACGCTAGCTACCGCCCGGTACGACGGGAAGAACGCCAGGCGATCAGTTCCGATCGCTCCTGTGGCGACGAGGTGTCTGTACAGCTCAGGGCCATCGGCTGACAAGATGTCTGTACACCCTTGCACCCGGCACCGACGGACGGGCGGGGCTCCGTCAGCCGTCCGACAGTTCGTCCGCAAGCAGGTCCATCAGCAGGTTGTCGTGCCAACTGCCGTCCGGACCGCGCTCGTACTGGCGCATGGTGCCGACCGGGCGGAAGCCGACCTTGGTGTAGCAGCGGATCGCGGCGGTGTTGTCCGCGGCCGGGTCGATCACCAGCCGGTGGTAGTGGTGGTCGTGCACCAGGTGCCGGGCCATGGTGCGCACGGCGTCGGTGCCCAGGCCCAGACCGTGCACCGAGGGTTCCAGGTAGACGTCCATCCCGGCGTGCCGGTACTCGTCGTCGTTCTCGGCGTACCACTGCACGGCGCCGACCACCCGGCCGCCCAGCTCGATCGCGAAGGTCTCGGTGTCGGGGGAATCCAGATCCCGGGCGACCTCGTCGAGCAGGTCGTCACCGCCCCGCCAGCGGGCGAACACCTCGGGCGTGCTGCGGATCGCCACCAGCGCCGGGATGTCGTCGGCGGTGGCCGGGCGGAGGGTGACCAGGGTGCCGTGCAGAATCGTCCCCATATGGGGCATGTTGGCACGGAAAACCGCCCCGGGCGAGCGGTTTTTCTCCGGGCCCCGGCCCGCCGCCCTGCCCAGGCCCCGGCCCGCCCCGCCCGGCCCTAAGGGGTCGGGGCCGGTTCGGGCCGGTCGCCGAGCGGGCCCAGCCAGACGGCGGTGACGGCGCTGACGTAGCGGGCGCCGCAGTGGTCGTCGGGGACGACCAGCTGCGGGCCGGCGGCGTCCAGCGGGGCGCCGTCCATGCTGGTGGCGAGCAGGATCCGGCGGCCGCCGAAGTCCGGGTCGATCTCGGCCCAGGAGACCACCGCCCGGTGGCCGTCGGCGCCGAGCACGTCGAGCAGGAAGCGCAGTCGCTGCTTGCGGCCGGAGAAGTCGATCCGGGGCCGGGCGGCGAGCAGCACGTCCAGCAGGGCCGGGCCCTCGTAGCCGTGGTGCTGCTCGCCCTCGGTCCGGCAGTCGAAGCTGACCTCGACCCGGTGCGCCGGGAGGGCGCGCAGTTGCTCGACGGTCAGCTCGGCCGGCTCGTCGAGGTGGCCGAGCAGCCGGACGGTGGGCGACGCCGAGGTCGCACCGGGTCTCGCCGGGGTCATGGCGCTCCTCCCGCTCCGCTCCCGGGCCGCGCCGCTGCGGCCCGGGATGAGGACTACCCGAGGGGGAGCTCCGGCATTCGCAGTTGCGGTCCTGAATGCCGGTATTCATCCGCAGCTGCCATGGTGTTTGCGCCCATCGGCTCGCAGGTGCGGCGCCGGTCACGGGGCGCGCCGGAGGAGAAGGCTCGGCGCGCCCCGCACACCGAGTGAAGCAGTCGGGCAATCGGGCGGACCACTGGTTCCGCACACCGGCCGCAGGGGTCTCCACTGGATGATCGGACAAGAAGATTCACGGTCGCCCTCCTGGCATTTACGATGCCAATGCGCCGACAGCCCTCTCATCTGCGGGAGTGGCGAAGGCGACGCACCAAGGCGACACCCGGGCGAGAGCGAGCAAGAGATGATCGTCGGCGACCTGCTGCACCTCGACGACCTGTCCATCCGACTGGCCTGGGGCACCCCGGACCTGCTCGACCGCCCGGTCACCGGCGTCAGCTCCACCGACCTCCAGGACCCGGCCCGCTACCTTCAGCCCGGCGAGCTGGTGCTCACCGGCCTGGTCTGGTGGCAGCCCGCCGACGCCTCCGGCGCGCTGCGCTTCGCCACCGCGCTGCGCAGCGCGGGCGTCGCCGCGCTGCTGGCCGGCGAGGGCACCCACGGCAGCATCCCGGACGGCCTGGCCGAGGCCTGCCGCACCCATGGCATCCCGCTGCTCGCGGTGCCCGCCGGGGTGAGCTTCCGGGCCGTCACCGACCGGGTCTACCTGCGGCTCTGGGGCGACCTGCGGGCCGGGGCGCAGGACACCGCGGCGATCCCGGAGACTGTCCGGAGCGAACTGCTCGACCTGGTCCGCACCGAGGCCGGCCCGGACGAGGTGCTGACCCGTGCGGTCGGCCGGCTCGGCCTGCCGGACTGCTCGATCAGCACCGCCGGCGGACGACGGATCGCCCGCTCCCGGCCCGAGGCGTCGACCGGTGCCTCCCCGTCCGACGGACCGGTCGGCCGCGGCGGGCCCGGGCTGCCGGTCGGCCCGCAGGACGGCTCCCCGTTCGACGGCTGGCGGCTGCGCACCCACCCGCACACCCCGGGCGCGGAACCGGCGCTCCAGGGCCTGGCCGAGCTGCTCGCCCCGCTCGCCACCCGGGCCCGGGCCGCGGCCGGTGCCCGGCGGCGGGCCGCCGGACGGCTGCTGGACGCGCTGGTCGACGACGGCGGGCTCGCCGAACCGCTGGCCGGCTGCGGGCTGGGCGGAGCGGGGTCGCTGACGGCGGTCACCGCACGGATCGAACCCGGCCGGACCGGCGACGAGGTGCCCGCCGACTGGGCCGCGCACGCGCTGGCGGAGGCGCTGCACCCGCTGGGCGTGCCGTACGCGGCCGGCACCGACCGCACCGGGCGCGGCTCCGCGCTGGTGGCCGCGCCCGCCGAGCGGGTCACCGAGCGGCTGCGCCGGGCCCGGCCCGCCCTACAGGCCCGGCTGACCGGTCGGCGCACCCTGCGGATCGGCGTCGGCCCGGCCGCCCCGCCCACCGCCGGGGCGCTGCGGGCCGCCCTGGTGCAGGCCCGGTACGTACTGCCGGACCCGGCCGGACCGGTCGGCAGCGCGACCGAACTGGACACGCTGGCAGGGCTGTTGAGCGGCATCCCGGCCGAGGTGACGGCCGCCTTCCACGCCCGGCTGCTGGCCCCGCTGACCGCCCACGACGAGGAGAACAGCGTCTCGCTGCTGGGCACCCTGGCGGTGTTCCTGGAGCACGACGGCTCCTGGGCGCGGACGGCGGAGGCGCTCCATCTGCACGTCAACACCGTGCACTACCGGATCCGCCGGATCGAGGAGCTGACCGGACGCAACCTGGCCCGGCTGCGGGACCGGCTCGACCTGCGGGCGGCCCTGCTGTGCGGGCCGGCGGCGGCCGGTCAGGCCCCCACCGGCTGAAGCACCTGGCGGACGTACTTCGTGTAGAAGGGCTCGCAGCCGATCAGCACGGTGGACTCGCCGTCCCGGCACTCGACCACGTCCCAGTTCCTCCTGACCGCCGCCGGGTCGCCGGTGCGCCACCTGCGCACCTCGACCGTCTCCAGGCCGTCGACCGGCAGCTGTCGGGCCCGTACGTCGGCCTCCCGGACCGGCGAGAACGCGAGCGCCGTGAGCGACAGGTGCAGGAACGCCGCCTCCGGGCGGCAGTACGGCCGGGTGCCGACGACGCAGCCCCCGAAGACCAGCACCCGCCCCTCCTTGAAGAGTTGTCCGTGCGACTGCGCCGACCCCGTCGACGTCGGCCCCAGCGCGGCCGTCAGCACGTCGAGAATCTCCCCCAGCATCTCCCGCTCCCCTCCACCGCTTTCGTGTTCGAACCATTCGATCACGGGTGGCCCGGCCCGGGGGCCCGGTTCGGAAGGCGGCGGAAAGATGTTCCGTGCCGGGTGTCGATCCGGCGCCGGCCCGTTCGACGCAGGGGTGAGCGGCCGGGGAGAGGCCCCGTCCGCACGACCGAGGAGTCACCATGCCGCGCTTCATGACGCTGATCCGCATCGACGAGAACGCCCGGGACGGCTGGGAGCCCGACCCCGGGTTCGAGCAGCGGATGGGGGCGCTGTTCGAGGAGATCACCAAGGCCGGGGTGATGCTGGAGACCGCCGGGCTGACCCCGACCGCCCAGGCCACCCGGGTGTCCTGGACCGACGGGAAGATCGGCTACACCGACGGGCCGTTCACCGAGACCAAGGAGGTCGTCGGCGGCTACGCCATCCTGCAGTGCAAGGACAAGGCGGAGGCCCTGGAGTGGACCCGGCGCTTCCTGCAGACCCACCCGGTGCACTGGCCGGTCGAGGCCGAGGTCCGGCAGATCGACGAGCTGCCGCAGCCCCCTCGGTAGCGGCGGAGACGCCCGCTGACGGCCGTGGCGCTCGTTGCCTCCCGCTCCGTCGGCTGCTCTGATGGGTGGCCGTGACGGAGAGGGATGCCACGGCGACCGTGGAAGCGGTGTTCCGGATCGAGTCCGCGCGGATCATCGCCGCGACCGCGCGGATCGTCCGGGACCTCGGACTGGCCGAGGAACTGGCGCAGGACGCGCTGGTGGCCGCGCTGGAACAGTGGCCGCGCGACGGCGTGCCGGACAGCCCGGGCGCCTGGCTGACGGCCACCGCCAAGCGGCGGGCGATCGACCTGGTGCGCCGCCGGGAGGTCTACGCCCGCAAACTCGCCGAGGTGGGACGGGCGTTGGAGGACGCACCGGAGCCGGAGCCGATGGAACCGGCCGGGCCGGACGACATCGACGACGACCTGCTGCGGCTGATCTTCACCGCCTGCCACCCGGTGCTGTCGGCGCAGGCCCGGATCGCGCTCACCCTGCGGCTGCTCGGCGGGCTGACCACCGCCGAGATCGCCCGCGCCTTCCTGGCACCGGAGCCGACGGTGGCGCAGCGGATCGTCCGGGCGAAGCGGACCCTGGCCAAGGCCGGGGTGCCGTTCGAGGTGCCGTACGGCGAGGACCGGGCGCAGCGGCTGTCCTCGGTGCTGGAGGTCATCTACCTGATCTTCAACGAGGGTTACTCGGCCACCGCCGGGGACGACCTGCTGCGCCCGCAGCTGTGCGAGGACGCACTGCGGCTGGCCCGGGTGCTGGCCGCGCTGGTGCCCGCCGAGCCGGAGGCGCACGGGCTGGCCGCGCTGCTGGAGTTCCAGGCCTCCCGGACGGCCGCCCGGACCGGCCCGGACGGGCGACCGGTGCTACTGGCCGAGCAGAACCGGGCCCGCTGGGACGGGCTGTTGATCCGGCGCGGCTTCGAGGCCTTCCAGCGGGCGGGCGGCGGTCCGTACTCGGTGCAGGCCGCGATCGCCGCCTGCCACGCCCGGGCGCGCCGGTACGAGGACACCGACTGGGCGACGATCGCCGCACTGTACGGGCGACTGCTGGTCCTGACGCCCTCGCCGGTGGTGGCGCTGAACCGGGCGGTGGCCGTCTCGATGGACCAGGGCCCGGCCGCCGCACTGGAGTTGGTGGACGCGCTGGCGGCGGAGCCGGCCCTGCGGGAGTACCACCTGCTGCCGAGCGTGCGGGGCGACCTGCTGGCCCGGCTGGGGCGGACGGCGCAGGCGCGGGCGGAGTTCGAGCGGGCGGCGGAGCTGACCCGCAACGAGCGGGAGCGGGAGCTGCTGCGGGCGCGGGCGGCCTCGTTGGGCGAGTAACCGGCTTGCGCGAGTGGCCGACCTACGCGAGGGGCCGACCTGCGTGAGCAACCGGCTTGCGCGAGTGGCCGACCTGCGCGAGTGGCCGACCTGCGCGGGTGGCCGGTTTACGGGGTGTCGTCCTGGCGCAGTCGGGCGCTGACCGTGCCGAGGGCCTCGGCGAGGACGGCGAGCTGTTCGCGGGTGAGTACGTCGATCAGCAGCTCGCGCACCAGGGCGACGTGCCCGGGGGCGGCCCGGCGGATCATCTCCCGGCCCTGGTCGGTGAGTTCGGCGAAGACGCCGCGCACGTCGCTGGGGCAGGAACGGCGGGCGACCAGGCCCATCCGCTCCAGCTGGGTGACCTGGTAGGTCAGTCCGCTCTTGGAGGTGACCAGCTTGTCGGCGAGTTCGGTCATCCGCAGCGAGTCGCCGGGGGCGGCGGACAGGTGCACCAGGATCTCGTACTGCTGGTGGGAGAGGCCGGAGTCGTCCTTGAGCTGGCGCTCCAACCGCCGGTTGAGCAGGTTGCTCGCGACGACGAAGCCCCGCCAGGCGGCCATCTCGTCCTGGTCGAGCCAGCGGGGTTCGTTCAATGAGGACATGGGTGAAGCCTACTCCTGTTGTTCAAATTCGAACGAAGGTGTAGCGTTTTCGGGAGAGGTTCAAATTTGAACTATCGGCCCGATCCCCCGCAGCCCGATCCCTTGAGGAGGACGCCATGAGCGCCGCGGCCCCCGAGCGCATGCCCGCCCTGTACCTGTCGCACGGCGCGCCGCCGCTCGCCGACGACCCGGTCTGGCCGGGCGAACTGGCCGCCTGGTCCGCCGACCTGCCGCGCCCCAAGGCCGTCCTGATGGTCTCCGCCCACTGGGAGGAGGCCCCGCTGGCCGTCGGCGCCGTCACCACCGTCCCGCTGGTCTACGACTTCTGGGGCTTCCCCGAGCACTACTACACCGTCCAGTACGCCGCCCCCGGCGCGCCGGAGCTGGCCGAGCGCGTGCGCAAGCTGCTGCGCGCCCCCGGCACGCCCGTCCAGGACATCCCCGACCGCGGGCTCGACCACGGCGCCTACGTGCCGCTGGTGGAGATGTTCCCGGAGGCCGACATCCCGGTGCTGCAGATCTCGATGCCCACCCTCGACCCGCAGCGGCTGCTGGAGATCGGCCGCCGGCTCGCCCCGCTGCGCGAGGAGGGCGTGCTGATCATCGGCAGCGGCTTCTTCACCCACAACCTGCGGGCGCTCAGCAGCGACGGCCGGATCAGCTCGGTGATGGCCGAGTTCGACGACTGGGGCCGACGCGCCCTGGACGCCCAGGACCTGGACGCGCTGCTGGACTTCGAGCACAAGGCCCCGGCCGGACGCCTGGCCCACCCGCGCACCGAGCACTTCGCCCCGCTGTTCGTCACCCTCGGTGCCGGCGAGGCCGACCTCGGCAGCCAGCGCAGCGTGATCGACGGGTTCTGGATGGGGCTGGCGAAGCGGTCCGTCCAGCTGGGCTGAACGGGTGAGCACGAGCGCGGCGGTCACCGGCAGCGGCACGGGTGGTCACCGGGCGCAGGCGGTCACAGGGCGCAGCAGGTGAAGCGCTCGCCGATGTGCTCGGGCTGCTCGATCTCGTCCACCAGGGCGACCGCGTAGTCCGGCACCGAGATCCGGCTGCGGCCCGAGGCGTCGAACAGCAGCTGCTCCAGGCCGGTCCGGTAGCGGCCGGTCCGCTCCCCCGGGCCGATCTCGGCCGCCGGGCTGAGCACCGTCCAGCGCAGGTCGGAGACCGTCCGGTAGTAGTCCAGCGCCGCACCGTGGGCGTGCATGATCTGCAGGATCGGCTCCGCCAGGCCCGGGGCGTCCCAGACCCGTACGCCCGGCGCGGTCTCCAGACTGCCCGCGCCGCCGACCGCGAGCAGCCGGGGCGCGGCATCGGCGAGCGTGCGCAGGCCCGCCACCAGTGAGCGGGCGGCGGGCTCGATCAACGCCAGGTGGCCCGGGCCGTCGCCGCCGCCGACGGCGCTCACCAGGGCGTCCCGGCCGGCCGCCACCCGGGCCACGTCGGCCGGGTCCAGCACGTCGCCGCGGACCACGGCGACGGCCGGGCCCCGGTAGTGCTCCGGGTCGCGGACCACGGCGACGACCTCGTGTCCGCGGGCCGCCGCCTCCGCGACGACGGCGCTGCCGATGGTCCCGTTGGCGCCGATCACGGCGATTCCGGCCATGGGGTACCTGCCTGGTGCTCGGAGGCATCGCCTCGTTGGGATCAGACAGGGTCGATTATCGGCCGGACCTCCGCCGACGGCCCGGGCGAGCGCGGACGGGGCTCGGGTCTGCGGGGCTCAGGCGGCGCCGGTGGCGATGCGCTCGGCCTGGCTGCGCTCGATGCACAGCTCGTTGCCCTCCGGGTCCGCCATGGTGACCCAGCCGGTGCCGTCCGGGCGACGCAGGTCCGCGACGACCGTGGCGCCCAGTGCGAGCAGGCGCTCGACCTCCTCGTCCCGGCTGCGGTCCTGCGGCTGGAGGTCGAGGTGGACCCGGTTCTTCACCGACTTGGCGTCCGGCACCTTGATGAAGAGCAGATCGGCGCCGGCGGACTTCACCACGGCCTCCGGGTCACCCGGGTTGTCGTCCTCGCCCACGGTGCCGTCCAGCACCTTCGCCCAGAAGTCCGCGAGGGTGAACGGGTCGTCGCAGTCGATCGTCACGTGTCGTACCAAGGAAGCCATGCCGCCCACTCTCACGGGTGCCGTTCGGTCGTGTCCAGCCCTTTTCCGGGAGTGCAGATGACCGTCCAACGGGTACGGCGGGAAGGCCGGAAGGATCCTCGCGAAGGGATAGCCGCTCTTCTCCGCGACCCGGCAGGAGGCGTCGTTGTCCCCCTCGTGCAACAGGTCGAGCCGGAGCAGGCCGTCCTCGGCGAAGGCGTCGAAGGCCCAGGCGGTGAGCCCCTCCACCGCGCGCGGGGCCACGCCCCGGCCGCGCGCCGCGGCCGCCGTCCAGTAGCCCACCTCGGCGTGCTCCGCGCCCGGGGTGCCGCGCTTGAGCACCACGTTGCCGACCAGTTCACCGGCCTCCAGGACGGCGAAGGCGTACCGGAGGCCGGCCGCCCAGCCCTGGTACTGCACGTCCAGCCAGCGCGCGGCCTGCTCGGCATCGTCCACCGGGGTACGGGTGTAGCGGCGCAGCGTCGCGTCCCGGTAGGCCTCGATCAGGGCCGGGGCGTCGGCGTCCTCGAAGGGGCGCAGCAGCAGGCCGTCGGCGGTCGGACGGGTGGTCAGGCGTTTCACAAGTGGTCTCCCCCGCTGGTTCGTTGCGATCTCTACGGACGACGGGCGGGTGCCCCGCGGTTGCGGCTTGACCCTGACGCTGGCGGCAGGGTCGGAGAGTGGCCCCATGAACGAGCAGAACGCAGTGACGGAGCGGGTCGTGGTGGTCACCGGGGCCGGGACGGGGATCGGACGGGAGACGGCGTGGGCCTTCGCCGCCGGGGGCGCCAGGGTGGTGGCGGTCGGGCGCCGGCCCGGGCCGCTGGCGGAGACGGCGGCCGCGCACCCGGGGCTGATCGAGCCGCTGGTCGCCGACATCACCGGGCCGGACGCCCCGGAACAGGTCGTCGGAACGGCCCTGGAGCGGTACGGACGGCTCGACGTCCTGGTCAACAACGCCGGCATCGTGCACAGCGGCCAGCACCTCGGCGGCTTCCACCGGGCCGGTATCGAGGCACTGCTGTCCACCAACCTGGTCGCCCCCGTGCTGCTCGGACAGGCCGCGGTGCCGGCCCTGACCGAGAGCCGGGGCGTGGTGGTCAACGTCAGCACGGCCGTCGGGCAGCGCGGCTGGCCCACCAACTCGGTGTACGCGGCGGGCAAGGCCGCACTGGAGACGATCACCCGCAGCTGGGCGGTGGAACTCGCCCCGCGCGGCATCCGGGTGGTGGCGGTGGCGCCCGGCGCGATCGACACCCCGATCGGCGAGCACTCCGGGTACAGCCCGGAGCAAACCGCGGCTCTGCGCGCCTGGCAGCTGGCGCAGACCCCGCTGGGCCGGATCGGCCGACCTGCCGAGGTGGCCTGGGCGATCACCCAACTCGCGGCGCCGGAGGCCTCGTTCGTGACCGGCGTAGTCTTCTCGGTGGACGGGGGCGCGCTGGTGGCCTGAGCGACGGACGAGGCGGGCAGCGGTGCGGATCGGGGAACTGGCACGGCGGACGGGCAGCACCGCCCGGGCGCTGCGGCACTACGAACAGGCCGGGCTGATCACGTCCGATCGGGCGGCCAACGGCTACCGGGAATACGCGGATCCGGCGGTCGCGCGGGTGCGCAACATCCGCTCCCTGGTCGCCGCCGGGCTCACCCTGGACGATCTGCGGCCGCTGCTCGGCTGCCTGGACGGGGACGTGCTCTCCCAACCGCCGTCCGAGCAGGTACTGGGGATCGTCCGGGAGCGGCTGGCGGTGCTGGAGCGCCGGATCGCCGCCCAGACCGAGGCCCGGGACCGGCTGGTCGCGGGCCTGGCGGCGGCGGGTGCCGCCGCTTCGGCGGGTGCTGCGGGTGCTGCGGCTTCGGCGGGTGCTGTCACGGGTGCTGCTGCGGGTGCTGCTGCGGAAGGGTGACACCCCCGATCGGGGGTGTGCAGGGGGCTGGCCGGAGAGGACAGTGGGCGCATGCAGATTCCACTCTCCGTGCTGGACTTCCTCGACCGGGCCGAGCTGGTCTACGGCGACCGGGTCGGCATCGTCGACGAACCCGAGCAGCCGGCCGAGTCCTGGGGCGGGCCGAGCTACCGGCGGATCGCCGAACTCGCCCGCGCCCAGGCC
This sequence comes from Kitasatospora sp. NPDC096077, assembly GCF_040303245.1. Lineage (NCBI taxonomy): Bacteria > Bacillati > Actinomycetota > Actinomycetes > Kitasatosporales > Streptomycetaceae > Kitasatospora > Kitasatospora sp. NPDC096077. The sequence continues at coordinate 48,035 of NZ_JBEOSV010000023.1, forward strand.
GCCGGACTGGACCGACTCGGCGTCGGGCCGGGCGAGCGGGTCGCGATCGTCTCGCACAACTCGGCCCGGCTGCTCACCTCCTTCTTCGGGGTGAGCGGGTACGGCCGGGTCCTGGTGCCGGTGAACTTCCGGCTGCGGGCCGAGGAGGTCGCGTACATCGTCGAGCAGAGCGGCGCCTCCGTCCTGCTGGTCGACCCCGAACTCGCCGACGCGCTGCACGGGGTGGTGGCCAAGCACAAGTTCACGCTCGGCGCGGACAGCGACGCCCTGCTGTACGACTTCGCCAACCAGCCCCGCCGATACGCGATCTCCGAGAACGACACCGCCACCATCAACTACACCAGCGGAACCACCGCCCGCCCCAAGGGCGTTCAGCTCACCCACCGCAACGTGTGGCTGAACGCGACACTGATGGGCCTGCACTACGGCGCGAGCGACCGGGACGTGTACCTGCACACCCTGCCGATGTTCCACGCCAACGGCTGGGGCCTGCCGTTCGCACTCACCGGCCTCGGCGCCCGGCACATCGTGCTGCGCAAGGTGGACGGCGCGGAGATCCTGCGCCGGGTCGAGCGGCACGGGGTGACCTTCCTGTCCGGCGCACCCGCCGTGGTGCAGATGGTGCTGGACGCGGCGGCCGACTGGGACGGCCCGGTGCCCGGCCGGGACCGGGTGCGGATGATCGTGGCCGGCGCGCCGCCGCCCACCTCGGTGGTGCAGCAGGTCGAGGAGCGGCTGGGCTGGGAGTTCATGCAGCTCTACGGGCTGACCGAGACCGCCCCGATCGTCACGGTCAACCGCTCGCGCGCCGAGTGGGACGCCCTGCCGACCGCCGAGCGGGCCGAGAAGCTGGTGCAGGCCGGCGCCCCGGCGCTCGGCACCCAGCTGCGGGTGGACGCGTCCGGCGAGGTGCTGGTGCGCTCCAACACCGTGCTGGCCGGCTACTGGCAGCAGCCGGCGGCGACCGCCGAGGCGCTGCGCGACGAGTGGTTCCACACCGGCGACGGCGGCACCCTCACCGACGGCCAACTGTCCATCTCGGACCGGAAGAAGGACGTCATCATCAGCGGCGGGGAGAACGTCTCCTCGATCGAGGTGGAGGACTGCCTGTACGGCCACCCGGCGGTGGCCGAGGTGGCCGTGATCGGGGTGCCGCACGAGAAGTGGGGCGAGACGGTCAAGGCGCTGGTGGTGCTCCGGGAGGGCCAGGAGCCCGTCACCGAGGCGGAGTTGATCGCGCACTGCAAGCAGCGGCTGGCCGGCTACAAGTCGCCCACCACGGTGGAGTTCCGGGACGCGCTGCCGCGCACGGCCACCGGGAAGCTGCAGAAGTTCCGGCTGCGCGAGCCGTACTGGAGCGGGCGGGAGCGGCAGGTCAACTGACGAGTCCGGATTCCCGTGCGGTGAGGGCGAGTTCGGTGCGGTTGCGGACACCGAGCTTGTGCATCGCGGACTTGAGGTAGCCGGTCACGGTGTTGCAGGTCAGGCCCAGGTGGGCGGCGATCTCCGGGTTGGTCCGGCCGGTCGCCGCCCAGCGCAGCACCTCGTGCTCGCGCGGGGTCAACGGCCTTGCGGGGGCGGGCCGTACGGGGGCCGCCGGCCGTACGGGGGCGGTCGGTCCCGGGTTCTCCTTGCTCCAGGCGGCGGCCCCGGCGAGCGCCCGGGTGGCGGTCGCGGCCAGCTTGCCGACGGCGGAGATCCGGACGTCCCCGAACGGCACCACGGCGCGCAGCGAGGCGTACACCACGCCGTGCACGGTGTCGCCGTCCAGCAGCGGGACGGTGAGCATCGCGTACAGGTCGTCGGCGGCCACGGCCGCGTCGTAGTGGTGCGAAATGGTCGTCGCCGCACGGTAGTCGGGCACCCAGCTGGGTGCGCGCTCGGCCAGCGCCCGGCCGCCCAGGCCCAGCCCGGCCGGGACGGCCAGGTCGTGCAGCAGGTCGGCGCGGGTGCCCGCCCAGTGGCGCAGCACCATGCCGTCCTCCCCGGCGCGGGCGCCCGGCAGCGGCTCGGGCACGCCGACCAGGCCGACGTCGGCACCGCACTCGGCCACCACCCGGCGGGCCAGGTCGCCGAGCACCGCGTCCCGCACCAGTTCGGCGGCGCGGGCGGCGAGTTCGGGGTCGTCGGCCGGTGCCGTGCCGACGGGTCGCACGGTGCTGTCGGCGGATCGCGCGGCGGCATCGGCCGGGTGCGCAGCGGTGAGGGTGTCCGCGGCCCTGGTCATCGCGGAATTGTCACACGCGGTGGAGCCGGTGGCGAGACCTGACATGCGGGTTTCCCGGAGTTCGGGACGGCGGCGGCGCGCGGGGCATAGGGTGCGGCCGCGGACTACCGACGGGTAGCGACTGCCGTGATCCGAGGGGAATCCGATGACCGAGCCGAACACCGCCAGCTTCCCCGCCGCCCCGGGCTCCCCGGGCGGCGTGCTGCACGGCCTGCTGGCCGACCTGCGGGCCGAGAGCGCCGTCCTGGACGCCCTGGTGGCCGGGCTGCCGCCCGAGGGCTGGGCCACGCCCACCCCGGCCGAGGGCTGGACGGTCGCGCACCAGATCGCCCACCTGGCCTGGACCGACGACTGGACGGCGCTGTCCGCCCGCGACCCCGAGGGCTTCACCGCCTCGCTCGGCGGGACCTTCACCGAACTGCTGGCCGCCGGGGCCGACCCGGTCGAGGAGAGCGCCCGGGAGGGTGCCGCCGTCGAACCCGCCGCCCTGCTCACCCGCTGGCGGACCGGCCGGGAGGAGGTGCTGGCCGCGCTCGCGGCCGCCCCCGCCGACCTGCGGCTGCCCTGGTTCGGCCCGCCGATGAAGGCCCCCTCGATGGCGACCGCCCGGCTGATGGAGACCTGGGCGCACGGCCAGGACGTCGCGGACGCGCTCGGCGCGACCCGGGAGCCCACCGCCCGGCTGCGGCACATCGTCCACCTGGGCCTGCGCACCCTCGGCTTCGCCTTCACCGCCCATGGCCTGCCCGCCCCGGAGACCCCGGTCCGGCTCGACCTGACCGCCCCCGACGGCACTTCCTGGGCCTTCGGCCCCGCCGACGCGACGGACGTGGTGACCGGCCCGGCCCTGGACTTCTGCCTGCTGGTCACCCAGCGCCGCCACCGCGACGACCTCTCCCTCACCGCCACCGGCCCGGCCGCCACCGCCTGGCTCCCGATCGCCCAGGTCTTCGCCGGCCCGCCCGGCAAGGGCCGCGCCCCGGCCTCCGGCGCCTGAACGGCCCGGTCCTGGTACGTGCGTAGACTTCGAGTCGGCCGAATGCACAGACCCGGAGGAGTCACCATGAGCTTCTACGAGCGGCACCGCGACTTCGTCGAGGAGGTGCTGCGCACCGCCCCCGACGGCGTCCGGGTCGAATGGTCCGGCGACACGCTGATCATGCAGGCGGCTCCGTCCAACATCCACCAGCTGAACATTCTGCTTGTCCAGCGGCAGTTCGAGCGCCATGTCCCGGACGACTACGGTTTCAGTGGCTACAGCGCACTGACCACCCCCGACGTGACGAAGGAGCGCAGCCCTGATCTGACCTACCTTCCGATCGCCGCCCTGGCTCGGCCCGGCAACACCACCCCCGCCGAGGAGGCCCTCGTCGCGATCGAGGTGGTCTCGCCGTCCAACCCGGGGAACGACTGGGTGGACAAGCTCCGCGACTACGCGCTGATGGGCATCCCGCTCTATCTGATCGTCGATCCGCGCGAGGGGGCGGTAACGCTGTTCTCCGAGCCGAACCACGACCGCTACCACGTGCGGCACGACCGGAAGTTCGGGGACAGCATGCGCATCCCCGAGCCGTTCGACTTCGACCTGGACCTGAGCAAGCTGGTGCGGTACCCCGACTGAGGCGTCCGCGTGCTCAGAGGCCGATCCGGAGCGGGGTGAGGCGGGTGGCGATCAGGTTGGTGGCGCCGCGGTCGCGTTCGATGTGGCCGTGCACCAGGAGGCCGGCCCGGTCCAGGGCGGTGCGGCGCTGGGACTCCCAGACCGGGCGGTTGCAGATCACGTTGATCAGGCCGGTCTCGTCCTCCAGGCTGAGGAAGAGCACCCCGCCGGCCGTCGGCGGCCGCTGCCGGTGGGTGACCAGGCCGCCGACCACCACCGCCGTTCCCGGTGGTACGTCCGGGAGTTGGGCGGCGCTGAGCGCGCCGCCGCGCTCCAGGTGGGCGCGCAGGTGCTGGAGCGGGTGGCTGGTGGCGGAGGTGCCGGTGGCCCACAGGTCGGCGATGGTCTCCTCGACCGGGCTCATCCCGGGCAGTTCCGGCGCCTCGGTGCCGGGGGTGGTGCCGGGGATCAGTGCGGCCGAGATCCCGGCGAACGCCCCGGCCGCCCACAGGGCCTGACGTCTCGTCAGGTCGAAGCAGTCGAAGGCGCCGGCCGTCGCCAGCGCCTCCAGGGCGGGCGCGGGCAGGCCGGTGCGGCGGGCGAAGTCCTCCAGGTCGGTGTACGGCTGCCCGGCCGCGATCGCCTCGGCCTGCGGGCCGCCGATGCCGCGCACCGTCTCCAGGCCGAGCCGGATGGCGGGTTGCGGGCGGCCCGCGGTCAGCGGCGGCACCGGCGTCGGCCCCCGGTACGGTTCCAGGGTGGGGCGCGGCCCGCTGGCGTTGACGTCCACCCCGCGCACCCGGACGCCGTGCCGCCGTACGTCGGCGACCAGGCTGAGCGGCGAGTAGAAGCCCATCGGCTGGTTGGCCAGCAGGGCGCAGGTGAAGGCCGCCGGGAAGTGGTGCTTGAGCCAGGCGCTGGCGTACACCAGGTAGGCGAAGCTGATCGCGTGGCTCTCCGGGAAGCCGTAGTTGGAGAAGGCCTCGATCTTGCCGTAGACGTCCTCGGCGACCTCGGGCGGGATGCCGCGCTCGGCCATCCCGGTGAGCAGCCGCTCGCGCAGCCGGGCGACCCGCTCGTGCGAGCGCTTGGCGCCCATCGCCTGGCGCAGCCGATCGGCCTCGGGCGGGGTGAACCCGGCGCAGTCGATGGCGAGTTGCATCATCTGCTCCTGGAACAGCGGCACCCCGAGGGTCTTGCCGAGGGCGTTCTCCATCAGCGGGTGCGGGCAGCCGGGCGGTTCCGCCCCGGCGCGGCGGCGCAGGTACGGGTGGACGGAGCCGCCCTGGATCGGGCCGGGGCGGATCAGCGCGACCTCGACCACCAGGTCGTAGAAGTGGTCCGGCTTGAGCCGGGGCAGGGTGGCCATCTGCGCCCGGGACTCGACCTGGAACACCCCGACGGTGTCGGCGCGGCGCAGCATCGCGTACACGCCCTCGTCGTCGTCCGGGATGCTCGCCAGGTCGTAGTGCAGCCCGTGGTGCCGGGCGATCAGGTCGCAGGCGTCGTGCAGCGCGGCGAGCATGCCGAGGCCGAGCAGGTCGATCTTCACCAGCCCGGCGCCGGCGGTGGACTCCTTGTCCCACTGTAGCACGGAGCGTCCGGGCATCCGGGCCCACTCGGTCGGGCAGATCTCCCCGATCGGCTCCTTGGTGAGCACCATGCCGCCGGAGTGGATGCCCAGGTGGCGTGGCAGGCCGTGGAGTTGGCCGGCGAGCGAGAGCACGTCGGCGGGGATGACGGCGTCCGCGCCGGGGGCGGAGCGGAAGTCGGTCTGCCGGCTGAAGGCGTCCACCTGGCCCTGCGGGTAGCCGAGCACCCTGGCGGCGTCGCGGATCGCCAGCCGGGGCCGGTAGGTGATCACATTGGCGACCTGGGCGGCGTGCTCGCGCCCGTAACGGCGGTAGACGTACTGGATGACCTCCTCGCGGCGGCGGTTCTCGATGTCCAGGTCGATGTCGGGCGGGCCGTCCCGGGCGGTGGAGAGGAAGCGCTCGAACAGCAGCTTGTAGTGGATCGGGTCGACGGCGGTGATCCCGAGGGCGTAGCAGACCGCCGAGTTGGCGGCCGAGCCGCGGCCCTGGCACCAGATGTCCTGGCTGCGGCAGAAGTCCACGATGTCGTGCACGATCAGGAAGTAGCCGGCCAGCGCGAGGTCCTCGATCACGTCCAGTTCCCTGGCGAGCTGACGGCGGGCGGCGGCGTTGCCGGGGCCGAAGCGGGCCGGGCCGCCGGCCGCGACCAGGGCGCGCAGGTGGCTGATCTCGGTCTCGCCCTCGGGCACGGGGTAGCCGGGCAGTTCCGGGTCCAGCCGGGCGAAGTCGAAGGCGCAGGCCCGGCCGAGTTCGGCGGTGGCCCGCTGCACGCCGGGGAAGCGGGCCAGTCGGGCGGCCATCTCGCGGCCCGAGCGCAGGTGCGCGGTGCCGGACGCCCGGGTCCAGCCGGCCGCCTCCTGGAGGGTGCGGCGCTCGTGCAGGGCGGCCAGGCTCTGGGCGAGCCGCCCCTGGGCGGGGCCGGCGTGGTGGGCGTTGGTGGAGGCGACGGTCGGCAGCTCGACCGCGGTGGCGAGCGCGGCGAGGGCGCCGTTGCGCCGGTCGTCCCCGGGCAGCCACTGGTCGATCAGCTCGACGTGCACGTTCTCCCGGCCGAACGCCTCGGTGAGGGTGCGGAGTTGGCGCTTCGCTTCGCCGGACGCGAGGGCGGCCGGGACCCGGCCCAGGCGGCAGCCGGTGAGCACCGCCCAGTGGCCGTCGTGGGCGTCGGCCAGCGTCCCGAGGTCGTACACCGGGCGGCCCTTGGCGCCGCCGGCCAGTTGGGCGGCGGCGATCGTGGCGGAGAGGCGGCGGTAGCCGGCCGGGTCGCGGGCGAGGACCAGCAGGTGCTCCTCGGTCGCGGTCGCGCCGTCGCGGAGGGTCAGTTCGGCGCCGAAGACGGTGGCCACGCCCGTCCCGCGGGCCGCTTCGGCGAGCCGGACGGCGGCGTAGAGGCCGTCGTGGTCGGTGACCGCCAGGGTCTCCACGCCCAGCCGGGCCGCCTCGGCGACCAGGTCCTCCGGGTCGCTGGCGCCGTCCAGGAAGCTGAAGGCGGAGTGGACGTGCAGTTCGGCCCAGGGTTCGGCGGTTCCGGTCCTGGTGGCGGGGTCCCCGGCAGGGACTTCAGGGCCTTCTCCGGCAGGGCCTTCTCCGGCAGGGCGGCGCAGCGGGACGACCGTGCGGTCCGGCGCGGCGCCGGTCAGCCGGCGGTGCAGCTCGCTCCAGGGGAGGGTGGGGTGGCTGGTGAAGCCCATCGGGGGTTGCCTTCGTCGTTCTCGTACCGGTCCTGCTCCCCCCTGCTGGTCCTGCTCCCTCCAGCTGGTCCTGCTCCCCCCTGGTGCCCGGATCGCCGGTCAGTCGTAGCCGGCCTCCAGGTACCACCCACCCCCCTCCACGGTGAGCAGCAGCGCCCGGCCGCCGTCCACCACCATCTGGAACCGCGCCCGGCGGCGGGCCTGCGACTGGTCCCACCAGTACTCGACCGCCGGCCAGGGCCCGGTCCAGCCCGCCACCCGCTCCTCCCGGCCCCGGAACACGACCAGGGCCGGCCGGGCCGACACCCCCGCCCGACCGTCCACCGTGACCGGCCGCCCCGCCTCGTCCAGCACCCGCACCGGCGCCGGCTCGCGCAGCACCACGGCCGGCCAGAGGTCCGCCGACCGCCCCGCCAGCCGCCCCGGCCAGGGCGCGTCCGCCGGGGCCGCCGCCTCGTACGGCTCGCCCCATGGCACCCGGACCTGCTGCTCCCCCGGGCCACGCCCGCCGGCCGGCTCGATCCGGCGCAGCCCGGCGTGCCCGAGCACCGACTGCACCCGGGCCACCGCACGCTCCACCCGGTCGTCCGCGACCGCCTGACCCCACAGGGCGAGTTGGCGGCCCTGGTCCGGGGAGAGGCCGTCGGGGGCGAGGCGGAGCAGGGTGAAGCCCTCGCGGCTGTCCGCGAAGGTGCCCGCGCCCTGCCAGGCCTGCAGCTGCCAGCGGACCCGTTCGGCCAGCGCCGTCGCGGACAGCCGGCCCTCGTGCCGCCACAGCCGCGAGGCCGTCCGATCGTCCGCGCAGGCGACCTCGACGGCCACCCGGCGACAGGTCAGCCCGGCCCCGGCCAGCCGCTGGTGCAGCTGCTCGGCCAGCGTGCGGGCGACGAACACCAGCGGCTCGGCCGACGGCTCCGGCGGGTCGAAGCGCTGCTCCACGGCGAGGTCGGGCTCCTCGTCGCGCGGCACCAGCGGACGCGGCTGCAGGCCGCGGGCCAGCCGGTGGGCGACCGCCCCGGCCGGGCCGAAGCGGTCCGCGACCGCCTCGGGCGGCAGTGCGGCGAAGGCCCCGACGGTGGGCAGGCCGAGCCGGTCGAGCAGCTCGGCCAAGGCCTCGTCGCCCAGCGCGCCGACCGGGTACGGGGCGAGGAACTCCGCCGTGCGCCCGGCGGGCACCAGCACCCCGGCACGGGCGGCGAGCACGGCGGCGAACAGGCCGTCGGCGACGCCGATCAGGGCGTGGGGGGTGGTTCGCGGTCGCGTCGGTGCGGGTGGTTCCGTAGGTTCCGTGGGGCCCGCGGGTACAGCGGGTCCAGCGGGTCCAGCGGGTCCAGCGGGTACATCGGGTCCCGCGGGTACATCGGGTCCCGCGGGTCCCGCGGGTCCAGCGGGTCCAGCGGGTTGTGGTTCACCGGGGACCGTCACCGCGCCGGGGACGGCGTCCGGGACCGGCGGCCGGCCGAGGGCGTCCGCGACCGCCGTGCCGACCAGGGTCGCCAGCGCCTCCTCGCCGCCGAAGTAGCGGCCCGGGCCCTTCACCGGGATGGCGCACAGGCCCGGGCGGATCACCTCCACCCGGGGTGTGAAGGCCTCCACCGCCGCGACCACCGGCTCGAAGCGGCGGGTCTCCGCCTCCGGGTCGCGGTCGCGCAGCTCCAGCTCCGGGCAGAGCCGCTGGGCCAGCTTGAGCCGCTGCCCCTGCCGCACCCCGGCCGCCCGGGCACCCGCCGAGCAGGCGAGGATCCGCCCGCCCTCGGTGACCGCCACCGGGTCGTCGCCGGTGACGGCCACCACCGGCCAGTCCGGGCACCAGACCACCAGCACCCGGGGGGTCCTGTCGTCGCCGGGCATCTCAGACCACCGCCGCCACGCGTGGCGGCGCCGGCTCCGTCACCGGTACCAGTTCTGCCGCCGGTACGAGCTCCGCCGCCGGTACCAGTTCCGCCGCCGGCACCGCCTCCGGCCCCGGCGCGGCCTGCGGCTGCTCCCGGACCGGGCGCACCGCGCCGTGCTCGTCCGGCAGCCAGAGCCGGGCCGACCGGCCGCGCACCGCCGCGCCGCGCCCCTCGGCCACCACCTCCACCTGCCGCCCGGCGAGCTGGCCGTAGCCGTCCCCCAGCCCGAACCAGCGCCCGGAGCGCACCCCCAGGCGCAGCACCGCCCCCGGCCACGGCCCGGCCACCAGCAGCACGCAACCGCTGCGCCGCAGCACGGCGGCCAGTCGGGTGGCCAGCTTCGGCGGTACCGGCCCGTCCGGGCGCAGCATGATCAGTTCGACCGCGCCGGCCAGCACCGACACGACCTCGGGCCAGTGCTGCCCCGGGTCGTCCGCGACCAGCAGGCGGCGCAGGTCCAGCCCGTACCCCTCGGCGGCGGCCAGTCCCAGGTCCGGCAGCCCGACCGCCGCGGCCCAGCCGCCCTCGGTCTCCCGGACCCCGGCGGCCAGGGCCAGCAGCAGTCCGGCGTCCCCGCCCGCCACCGAGACCGCCGTGCCGCGTCGCAGCCCGCCGTCCGGCAGCACCTCGCGCAGGGCGGGCACCACCGGAAGCAGTCCGTGCCCGGCCGCCGGGTGCGTGCCCGGTCCGCCCTGCCCGCTCGACTCGCTCAGCCCGTTCTCGGGCGCGGCAGCCGGGAGCGCCACCGGGCGCAGCGCGGGGCGTTCGAGCTGGTCGGCGGTGGATTCGAAAACAGATTCGAAAACGGACACAGCCCCAGGATCGAACATCCGTTCGTAAAGATTCAAGTCCGCGCCGTCGCCCCCATTCGTCACGCTCCGTGTCGGATGCGCCGAACGTGCGATGCCGTTCAGTCGATCGGACCGCCCCGGCACCGCCCTCGGAGCCGCCATCGAGCCTCCGTCGGGGCCGCCCGCGCACCATCCCGCCGGGCCGCCATCGGGCTACCGACAAGACTTTTTTCCTTGACAATTTTTCTTGTCGGTTGAATGCTGGAACGGTGCTGGACGTCGCCGTGATCGAAGAACCCGCCGCAGCCGAGGCCTCCCTGGACCCGATACGGTCCCGGATCCTCGCCTCCCTCGCCGAGCCCGGCTCGGCCGCCATGCTGGCCACCCGCCTGGGGCTCCCCCGGCAGAAGGTCAACTACCACCTGAAGGAGCTGGAACGGCACGGACTCGTCGAACTCGCCGAGGAACGGCGCAAGGGCAATGTGACCGAACGGGTGTACCGCGCCACCGCCGCCTCCTACGTGATCTCCCCCAGCGCCCTGGCCGCCGTGAGCCCGGACCCCTCCCGCTCGCCCGACCAGCTCTCCGCCCGCTGGCTGCTGGCCCTCGGCGCCCGGCTGGTCCAAGAGGTCGGCGCCCTGCTGACCGGCGCCGCCCGCGCCCAACGGCGGGTCGCCACCTTCGGCATCGACGCCCAGGTGCGGTTCGCCTCCGCAGCCGACCGGACGGCCTTCGCCGAGGAACTGGCCCGGAGCGTGGCCACCCTGGTCAGCCGCTACCACGACGAGTCGGCGCCCGGGGGGCGCAGCCACCGGGTGGTGGTCGGGCTGCACCAGATCCCCTCGGCGGCACAGCCCGGCACCGAGGCCGCCACCGCCCCCACACCCACACCCACACCCACACCCACACCCACCGTCACCCCCGAGCCCGTTCAGGAGGACCGGACATGACCCACCCGTTCGAGATCGAGCTGGAGACGATCCTCCCCGCGAGCCCGGAACAGGTCTGGGAGGCGATCGCCACCGGACCGGGCATCGACTCCTGGTTCATGGGACGCAACGAACTCGACCCGCGCGAGGGCGGGACCCTCGTCATGGAGACCGGGGGCCACCGCACACAGGCCCTCGTCACCGCCTACGAGCCGGGCAAGCGCCTGGCCACCCGTACCACCACCGCCGAGGACGGCCGGTTCATGGCCTTCGAGTACCTGATCGAGGGACGGGACGGCGGCAGCACCGTGCTCCGCGTCGTCCACAGCGGCCTGCTCGGCGACGACTGGCAGGACGAGTACGACGCGCTGCGCCGCGGCTGGCCGTTCCACCTGCACACCCTCCGCGAGTACCTCACCCACTTCCCGGGACGCACCGGCACGCCGGTCTTCGCCGCCGCCCCGGCCCCCGAGCGGCCGGGTCCGGAGGTCCGGGCCGCCCTCGCCCGGGCCCTGTCGCTGCCGCTCCCGGTCACCGTGGGCGCCCGGGCCCACGCCGAGCCGGCCGGGCTGCCGCCGCTGGACGGCGAGGTGGTCCGCGCGGACGACGAGTGCTTCGGGATCCGCACCGCCGACGCCCTCCTCACCTTCCACCACGGCAGGGGCATGGCGCTGATGTTCCATCACCTCTTCGGCGCGGCACCGGAGGACGCCGAAGCGTCCTGGCAGCGTTGGCTGACCGCGCTCCTCGCCTGACACCCCGCCCCCTCCGTCTCCCTCCGTCTCCCTCCGCCTCCCTCCGCCTTCCCCCGACCGCACGGACGCACGAAAGAGGAACCACCCATGCGCACCCTGATCAGCACCGCCTTCATCTCGCTCGACGGCGTCATGGAGGCCCCCGGCGGCGAACCCGGCTACCGGAACTCCGGCTGGACCTTCAAGGACGTCGAATTCGTCCCCGCGGCCTACGAGATCAAGGGGAGGGAGCAGGAGGAGGCCGCCGCCATGCTGATGGGGCGGGTCAGCTACCAGTCCTTCAGCCCGGTGTGGCCGGACATGGCCGAGTTCGCCCGCTACAAGACGCTGCCGAAGTACGTCGTCTCCACCACCCTCGCCGAGGACGACCTGGTCCCCAACTGGGGCGAGACGACCATCCTGCGCTCGCTCGACCAGGTCGCCGCCCTGAAGGAGGGCGAGGGCGGCCCGATCATCCTCCACGGCAGCGCCGACCTGAACCACAGCCTCTCGGACGCCGGCCTGATCGACCGCTACCACCTGCTCGTCTACCCCCTGCTGCTCGGCGCCGGCAAGCGGCTGTTCAGCAGCACGGACAAGGACACCCAGAAGCTGGCCCTGGTCGAGTACGAGGTCTACCCCAACGGCCTGCAGAAGCAGGTCTTCGACGTCGTCCGCTGACCGGCGTCGCTTCGCCTCCCGGTGCCGGTCCGCCGACCGGTGCCGGGCAGCTGTGGTCGGGTGCCTGACCGTCCGTCGGCGATCAAAACCGGTGGACAGGTCCGCGCAGCTCAACACACTGGTCCCATGACGACGAACGTGACGGCGGACGTGACGAGGAACGTGACGGCGGACGACGACAAGAACGACCTGCGGATCTACGTCCAGGACGCCCGCGACGCCTTGGTGTGGAAGCTGGACGGCCTCTCCGAGTACGACCTCCGGCGACCGCTCACACCCACCGGCACCAACCTGCTGGGGCTGGTCAAGCACGTCACCGGGGCCGAGGCACTGTACCTCGGCGAGACCTTCGGACGGCCCTTCCCCGAACCGACCCCGCTGTGGTTCATCGGCACCGACGAACCGAACGGCGACCTGTGGGCCCGCGCGGACGAGAGCACCGAGGAGATCCTCGGGCGCTACCGCCGGGTCTGGGCCCACTCGGACGCCACCGTCGAGGCGCTGCCGCTGGACGCGATCGGCGAACTCCCCTTCGGCGACCGCCCGAAGCAGACCCTGCACCGGGTGCTGGTCCACCTGATCGCCGAGACCCACCGGCACGCCGGCCACGCCGACCTGGTCCGCGAACTCATCGACGGCGCCGTCGGCCAGCGGTCCGACGGCGCCAACATGGCTCCCGGAGAGCCGAGTTGGTGGCAGACGCACCACGACCGGGTGGAGCAGGCCGCCCGACGGGCCGGCGGGCTCGCCTGAGGTGGGGACGCCGGGCGCGGAGCAGGGGGTCCGGACGACCGTCCGCTGCGAGTGCTGCGGGGGCGCCGCCGTCCGGAGCATCGGGCAATTCCTGCAACACGGCACGGAGTTGCGCTGGTACGACGAGCACGACTGCCCGTCCTGCCAGCTGACCGCATGCGACTACTCGGGCCCGGAGGCGATGCCGGCGGAAGGGCGCACGGCCCTGCTGACCGCCCACGGCCCGGCCCGGCTGCGGCTCCCGGGACCGCTCGGCGATCCGGTGGCGGCGCTGCGCGTACTGCGGGCGGAGCCCGGCGTGACACTCGGGCTGGCGCGTCAACTATTGGACGAGCTGAGGGAGTTCGGCTTGACCGGGACGGCCGTCGAGATGGCGTGGCGGCGGGCGCGACTCGCCGAGCGGGGCGTCGCGGCCGAGGTCGAAGCGGGCTTCGGGCGGGCGTACCGGTACGTGGGCCCGCCGGAGTTGTGGGAGTGGGCGGTGGACCTCGGAAGCCCCGGCGGCCAACCGGTCAGGACCGAGGGAGAGTTCGCCGACTGGGCGGCGGCGCGGACGGCGGCGGAGCTAGCGGAACCGTTCACCTTCACCGTCGACCTGGGCGGGGCGCTCCGGCTCGCCCCGCGCCGCAGTGAGCACGTGGCCTGCGCGGGTGGGGAATTGGTGCTGAGCGCCGGGGAGATCGGGTTCCGACGGTCGGACGGCGGCGGGGGCGGCGACAGGGACGGCGGCGGAGGTGGGAGGGCGGGCGGGGGCTGGGAGGTCGGAACGGTCGGCAACCTGTCCACCGGCTACTGCCCGGACGTCGCCTCCTGGCCCGCCGTCGCCGCCGCCCTCGACCGGCTCGCGCTGCCGCACCCCGGCAGCTTCACCGACCCGGTGGTGTTCCGCCGCTGCCCCGGGTGCGGGCGCTGCGGCATCGTCCGGGAGGGGCACCACGTCTGCGTGTTCTGCGACGCGGACCTGCCGGAGCGGTGGAACGTGGACGACGTACCGCTGCCGTAGGCGTCCGCCGGTGAAACCCCCGTGGCGCTGTCGGGTCGGCCCGCTAGGGTCTGGTGGATCGAGGGGCGGAACCGTGAAGGGCGGGGCACGTGGGGTGTGTGCGGGTGGCCGGGCTGCCGGGCGGGGTGGTGCACGAGGGGAGCCGGGAGTTCCTGGTGCGGGAGGGCCTGCCGGCGGCCGGGGCGTTCCTGGACTTCGGGGCACTCGGCGGCGGGACGCTGCGGGCCTTCCCGACTGACGGTCCCGAGCGGCTCTACGTCCTCGGGGAGACCGACTACTGCACCCCGTTCGCCGCCGTCGGCAACCTGGTACTGCTGGACGGCAGCACCGGTGAGGTGTCCCTGGGCAACGGCGGCCCCCTGCGGGACCCGCTGGCCACCGACCTCGCCGCGCTGGCCTCGCTGGTACGGGAGGTCGAGGCGGTCGGCGAGGCGGCCCGGCACCCGGAAGCGCGGGGCGGACGGCGCGGGCCCGCGGTGGTGGCCGAGGTGATGGCGGAGGCCGAACGGCGGCTGCGGGAGATCGACCCCGGGCTGTTCCGGCCCGGTGCCGCGCCCGCGCACTGGGGGACGGCGCTGCTGGTGCGGACCCTGGGCTGGGGCGCGCTGCCCGGCGGCCCGGACGGGCCCGCGTACCAGGTCGGCGGGGAGCTGGTGGCCGAGCTCGCGGCACTGACCGACGAGGACGGCGGCGAGGGCCTGGTGCACCGGTTCCGGCCGGAGGCGCTGCCCGCCGCCCTGGTGCACGAGCCGACCCGGCAGCTGCTCACCGAGGTCGGGCTGCCGCTCGGCGGGGCGATGTTCGGGGTGTGCGAGGAGCCGCTGGTCACCATGGCGGAGGCGTACCCGGAGTACTTCGACGGCGAGGAGGAGCGCCCGTACCAGCGGGACTTCCTCGCCCTCGGGGACTGGCCCACCGACCTCACCATCGCCCTGGACGGCACCACCGGCCGACTCGAACTGCCCGACTGGTACGACGACGGCCAGCCCGAGGCCTATCTGAACCGCGACCTGTCCGCCCTGCTCTACGCGCTGTGGACGTACGAGCGGCTGCGCGCCGAATGGGACCGCTGGGACTACGGCCGGGGCCAGGACACCTGGGCGGTGTTCGACCCGCAGTCGCTGCTGAGCACCGTGGTGGACCGGCTGGTCGAGGGCGTCGACCCCGAGGCCTTCGCCTCGCCCGGCCGCTCCTGGCGGCTGCTCGCGGAGGACGGGCACATGGGCGGGCTGCTCGGGTGACGCGGGGCGGGTGGTCCCGGGGCGGGTGCCCCGGGCTGGGTGATCCGGGGGCGGGTGGAGGGCTTGATCCACATCTGGGCGGGTCTTGATCCACGCCCGGTCGGGGCCGTCGCGCCGGTACGCTGCCCCGGTGACGAACATCCGTACGGCGGCCGGGCGAAGACGGGCGATGCTCCTCGGCATCAGCGCCGTCCTCTCCCTCGCCTCGGCCGGCACGGTGTACGGCCTGCTGTACGTACGGTCGCTGGACTACGGGCAGCGCTGCGAGCGCGGACTGGTGTCGGGCGGCGGGCGGCTGCTGGAGACCGGGGCGTCCTGGCTGCCGCCGGACGCCTGGTGCCGGTTCGAGGACCAGAGCCTGTCCACCACCCCGTTCTGGGCGCTGCTGCTGTTCTACGGGCTGCTGACGGTGGTGGTCTGGTCGGTCAGCTCACTGGTGCGCACCCTCCGTCCGCGCCCGAACCCCGGGCTGGACTGGCAGCCGGGGCACGGCCTCGGTCCGGGGCGGTAGCCGGGCGGCCGACCGCCGCCGTCGGTGCCGGTGGTGCCGGTGGTACCGGTGGGCGACGGCCGGTGCGCGCCCGCAGCGGGGAGAGGTAGACCGGCAGGAAGGCCGTGGCGAGGACCGCCCCGCCGAACCAGAGCGTGGTCCGCACGCCGAGGAGTTCGCCGAGCAGCCCGGAGAGCGCCGAACCGATCGCGAGCGCGCCGGTCAGCAGGAAGCGGAAGGTCGCGTTCATCCGGCCGAGCAGCGGATCAGGGGTCATCCGCTGGCGCAGGCTCACCCCGAGCACGTTGTCCATGCCGGTCTTGAGCGAGACCAGCAGCCACCCCGCCCCGGCCGGCAGCAGCCACGGCCCACCGTCGATCAACGGCACCAGCAGCCCGGCGGGCGCCGCGCACAGGCCCGCCAGGGCGAGGGTGCGACCGTCGCCGAGCCGGGCGGAGATCGGGCGGGCGCAGCGCGAACCGAGCAGGATGCCGACCCCGCCGGCCGCCCAGAACAGGCCCAACGCCGCGGCGGGGAGGTGCAGTTCCCGCACGAACAGCACCGGGAGCAGGGTGTTGACCAGCTGCGAGCCGAGGTTGTTGAGGGCCGCGGTGGCGGCCAGTGCACGCAGCCGCGGGTTGCCGAGGACGTGCCGCAGGCCCTCGGCGATCTGGGGGCCGAGGCCGACGGTGGGAGCGGTTCCGGCGGTGGCGGTTCCGGCGGTGGCGGGAGCGGCGGTGGCGGGAGGGGCCGGATGCAGCGTGGTCAGGCGCAGGGCCGAGCCGAGGTGGCTGAGCGCGGTCACCACGATCGCCGACGGTGCGCCGAGCAGCTGGACCAGCATCCCGCCCGCGCCGCGGCCGGCGACGTTGCCGACCGCCATCAGGCCGACCACGGCGGCGTTCGCGTCCACCAGGTGCCGGCGGCCGACCAGTCCGGGCAGCACGCTCTGCGAGCCGACGTCGAAGAACACCGTGGCGGCGCCGGTGAGCAGCGCGACCGCGTACAGCTGCCCGAGGGTGAGGCCGCCCAGCCACCAGGCGAGCGGGACGGAGGCGTAGAGCAGGGCTTTCACCAGGTCGGCGACGATCAGGACGCGGCGGTGGCGCATCCGGTCGACCCAGGCGCCGGCGGGCAGGCCGATGAGCAGGAAGGCGAGGGTGCTCAGGGTGGCGAGCAGGCCGGCCTGCCCCGGGCCCGCGTGGAGGGCGGCGACGGCGACCAGGGGGACGGCGACGTAGCCGACGTTGGTGCCGAGCTGGGTGAGGGCGGTGGCGGCGAAGAGGGTGCGGAAGTCGGGGATCCGCCAGAGGGAGTCGGGGCGCATGGTCCGTTTCGGTCGCTGGTGGGTGACGGGCGCTGGTGGGTGACGGGCACTGGTGGACGGTGGTGGTCGCCGGTGGGTGCCGGGGAGGTGCCTGATGACGGTCGCGCGACATGATCAGGTAGCACAAGCGAAAAGTTCTTCACGACCTTTAAGCTGCGCTGCATGAATGCCTCGCTCGACGTCCGCCGGATGCAGGTCCTGCGCGCCGTGGTCGACCACGGTTCGGTGAGCGCCGCCGCCGGAGCGCTCGGCTACACCCCGTCCGCCGTCAGCCAGCAGGTCGCGACGCTGGAGCGGGAGACCGGGACGGCCCTGCTGGAGCGGATCGGGCGCGGGGTGCGGCCGACCGCCGCCGGACTGCTGCTGGCCCGCCACGCGGCCGCCATCGACCGGCAGGTCGCCGAGGCGGGCGCGGCCCTGGCCGACCTGCGGGCCGGGCGCAGCGGCAGCCTGACCGTCCGCTACTTCGCCACCGCCGGCGCCGCCCTGGTCGCCCCGGCCGTCGCACTCTTCCGCCGGGAGTACCCCGGTGTACGGCTCGACCTCGGGCTGACCGACCCGGCGGACCCGCTCGGCGAGGTGCAGGACGGCCGGGCGGACCTCGCGGTGGTGTTCCGGTCCGAGAAGACGGCCCCGACCGGCCTGCGGCTGGTGCACCTGCACGACGATCCGTACCGCGCCGTGCTGCCCCGGGGACACCGGCTGGCCGCACGGCGCGTCCTGGAGCTGACCGAGCTCGCGGACGAGCCCTGGGTGGGCGCCGAACCGCCCGGCCCCTGCCGGAGCCTCGTGCACGAGGCCTGCGACGCGGCCGGGTTCCGTCCGGCGATCGCGGTGGACGGCGCGGACTACCTGACCGCACAGGGCTTCGTCGCGGCGGGGCTGGGCGTGTCGCTGCTGCCGGAGCTGGGCCTGGCCCAGCGGCACCCCGGGGTCACGGTGCGCCGGGTGCGCGGACCGGAGCCGGTGCGGACGCTGCACGCGGCGGTGCGGGAGGGGGCGTGGGGGCAGCCGGTGCTCGCGGCCCTGGTGGCCGCGCTGCGGTCGGCGGTGGGGGCGGCGGAGGCGGTGGAGACTTCATCGGTCCTCCTGGGACGGGGAGTTGTGGATTCCTCCGGGATGCGTTCTCCGGTGCGCCCACCCTCGCGGGCGGCGGGTTAGCGCCCGTACAGGGGACGGCAAAGGCAAGGCGCGGGAGAGAAGGAGTGCGGACCATGGGCGGCGGTCCGCGGAACACCTGCACCGCCGCTGCGGACTTGAAGTTGCCGCAGCGGCAGCTTCTACCGTCGTGACCAGGGCCGGAGGAACCGGCCCGGTCGAGCGACACCGCACGTCGATGGACGGCCCGGGAGAAGGAGAGCGCAATGGCCTGGCCGATCGCAGAAGTCGCCCGGATGTCGGGCGTGACCGCCCGGACCCTGCGGCACTACGACGAGATCGGCCTCCTGCCCCCGGCCCGGATCGGCTCCAACGGCCACCGCTACTACGAGGAGCGGCAGTTGCTGCAGCTGCAGCAGATCCTCGTCCTGCGGGCACTGGGCGTGGGGCTGGCCGAGATCTCCCGGATCCTCGGGGACCAGGTGGACGAACTGGAGTCCCTGCGGAGCCACCACCGCCGACTGGTCGCCGAACGCGACCGGATCGACGCCCTGGCCGCCACCGTCTCGCGCACGATCGCCGACCTGGAACGCTCCCGGAAGGACGGCACTCCCATGACCAGCATCAACCGACCCGAGAACCTCTTCGAGGGCATCCAGCCCACCGAAATCGACTTCAGCCTGCGTGACTTCCCCGAGCAGGCCGAGGCCGCCCGGCGGGCGACCGCCGCGATGACCCCGACCGAGATCGAGGCCGGCCAGCGTGAGCGGACCGCACGGATGGTCCGCCTGGCAGAGCTGATGGCGTCCGGCCAGTCGGCCGACGCCGAGCCGACGCAGCACATGATCGACGAGGAGTACCAGCTGCTCAGCGGCCTCCGCACCGTCCCGGTGGAGGAGTACCTCGCCATCGCGCGCTCGTGCACGGAGAACGAGCAGTGGAGCGCCGCGTACGAGGCCATCGCCCCGGGGCTGGCCGCCTACCAGCGCGCCGCCATGGAGGCGTACGCGGCGGCCCGGCTCTCCTGAGCCGGAGTCGGCGGGGGCGGGGGGCGGGGCCGGGCAGGGAGCAGCTGGGGCGGGACCGGGGGCCGCGGGGGAGCCTCCGGCCTCCTCCCCCGGCACTCCCGGCCACATCCGGCCGCACCCCTCCGCTCCCCGCCGACGTCCCGGCGGCTCCCCTCCGGCTCCCTGCCCTCACTCCGTTCGCAGCGCCGTCACCGTACGGGTGCGGGCGGCCCAGGTGGCGGGCAGGAGTGCCCCGAGCAGGGCCAGCACCAGGCCGCCGAGTATCAGCGGCCCCACCACCGTCGGGGAGAACACGGTGAGGTCCTGATCCGGCACTCCGAGTCCGGCGGCTTCGGCCATCGCCGGCATCACCAGGTGGTGCACCGCGATCCCGATCGGGACTCCGACCAACCCGGCCACCAGTCCGCTGCCGCAGACCGAGGTGAGCACCATGCCGATGGTCTGGCGGGGCGACATCCCCAGTGCCTTGAACACCCCGAGGTCGTGCACCCGCTCCCGGGTGTCCAGCAGCACCGTGTTGAGCACGCCCAGCCCCGCCACCACGGCGAGCAGCAGTGTGAGCGTGACGGCCAGGGTGTTCATCGCCAGCACCACGATGTTGAGATGGTCCTCGCCCGGGTCCGCGCTCAGCCCCATCGGCTCCACCGCCGCGTCCAGCCCGTCGGCGTAGGCCTTCGCGTCGGTGCCCGGGGTGAGGTCGATGTGGAAGGAGAGCGCCTCAACGTGGATCGGGCCGCCGAGCGGCTCCAGCGAGGCCCGGTCCAGGAACACCACGTCCTCCACGGTCAGGACCTCACCGCTGATCTTCGCCGGGGTGCTGTGCCCGTGGTCGGTCAGGGTGACGGTGTCACCGACCTTCGCCTGGTTGGCCCGTAGGAAGGCCGCGCTGACCGCCACCTCGCCGGGGCCGTGGAACCAGCGGCCCTTGACCAGTTGGAAGCCGCTCCAGGAGGCGTCGCCGCTGTAGGCGACCACCTGGGAGCGCCCGGTGTTCCCCGCGACGGCGACCGGGGTCGGCACGCTGCTGTACCAGGCCCGGGTACCGGGGCGGGACTCGATCGCCTTCCGCACCGCCGCCTCGTCCACGTGGTCGACGGCCTTGTCGCCGTCGATCGGCGCCTGGACCACGACCTTGCCCCCGCGATCGGCCGACAGGCCCTGCTGGAACAGGCCCAGTGAGAGCGTCAGCCCGACGCAGAGGGTGACCCCGACCGTGCCGAGCACCACCGCGGCGGCCGTGGTCGCCGAGCGGCCGGGCCGGTTCAGCGGGGACGCCAGCCCGAGGCTGAACGCGCGCGGCAGTGGGAGTCGGCCGATCAGGTTCTGCAGCCGGGACGGCAGGCCCGCCGCTCCGGCCCGGCCGGCCCCGGCGGCCGCCCGCTTGGCGCCCGGCGCCGTCCGGCCGACCGCGAGCGCCTCCACCGTGCGCAGCCGCCCGGCCCGCAGGGCCGGGACCAGCGCGGTGCCGGCCACCGCGCCCAGGGCCGCCACCGCGACCACCGCGTCCACCCAGAGCGGGATGCCGAGCAGCCCTCCGCGCAGGGCCTTGTGCGCCATGCCGAGCACCGGCACGGCGAACAGGTTGCCCCCCAACACCCCGAGTGCGGTGCCGACCCCGGCCGGGATCAGCGCCTGGCCGACGTAGGCCCGGGCCACCTGGGCCGGGGTGAAGCCCAGCGACTTGAGGATGCCGATCCGCCGGGTGGCGGCGCTCACCGCGCCGCTCACCACCACACCGATGATCAGCACCGACATGGCCAGACCGAGCACCCCGAAGGCCGTGACGAACGGGACGAAGGTCGAGGCCGTCCGGTTGGCCTCCTCCCGGGCGGGCCGGTTGGTGGTCGCCTTGACGACCGCACCGCTCGGCACGGCGGCGGCGATCGCCGCGCTGTCGGCGTCCACGTCGGCATCGCTCGCGGCGTGGGCGAAGCGGTAGAGGTATTGGGCGGCGGGCACCGTGCCCGGCGCGGTCAGCCCGGCCACCTGCTCCGGGGCGACCCAGCCGTCCGCGCTCCAGGAGACGGAGGCGGCCAGGCCGACGACCTTGAGCGTCGGGTGCCCGGGCAGGTCCGGGAACTGTGCGCTGTCCCCGACCGCCAGCGGGGAGTGCCCGTCCAGGAAGACCACCTCGCCGGGGCCCTCGATCCAGCGGCCCATGGTGATCCGCAGGTCGTCCATCGGGCCGTCCTGGGCGCGGCCGACCAGCGTCATCGGCGGCAGCGGGCTGCCGGGCGGCGGGATCTTGGTGTCCGGGCCGGACCGCGGCTGGAGGGTGACCGCCGGGTAGGGCCCGACCGAGGCCGTCACCCCCGGTGCGTGCGCGGCCGCGGCGAGTTGGGCGGGGCTCGCCCTGGTCGGGTCGTACAGCACGTTGAGGTGCGCGCCGTGCTGCTCGGTGAACGAGCGCTCGTACGGGGCCTGGGCGGCGACCACCAGCCCCAGGGCGAGGATGCAGGCCGTCACGGACATCATCGTGGTGAGCACCATGACCAGGGTCTGCACCCGCTTGCGGCCGACCCCGGCCCGGACCACCTTTCCCATCGCACTCATGCGCCCACCCCGCTCCGGCCACCGGCCGCCGGCACCGCCGCCGTGTCCCGCACCAGCCGGCCGTCGAGCAGTTCGATCGTCCGGTCGGCGCAGGCCTCGGCGAGCGCGGTGTCGTGGGTGACCAGCAGAATCGTCTGACCCTCCGCGTTGAGCCGGCGGAGCAGGTCGCGGACGTCGGCCGCGGAGGCGGTGTCCAGCGCTCCGGTCGGCTCGTCGGCCAGCAGCAGCGGCGGACGGTTCATCAAGGCGCGGGCCACCGCGACGCGTTGGCGCTCGCCGCCGGAGAGCCGACCGGGGAAGGACCCCGCGTGCCGGGCCACCCCGAGCCGCTCCAGCAGTTCCGAGGCCCGGGCCCGGGCCTGGTCCCGGCGCATCCCGGCCAGTTGGGCCGGGAGCAGCACGTTGTCCTCCACGTTCAGGTCGTCCAGCAGGTTGAAGAACTGGAACACCATGCCGATCCGCTTCCGCCGGTACTCGGCCAGCGCGGCCTCGCCCAGCTCGTGCACGGCCACGCCGTCCACCTCGACGCCGCCCTCGCTCGGGCGGTCGAGGCCGGCGATCAGGTTCAGCAGGGTGGACTTGCCACTGCCCGAGCGGCCGAGCACGGCCAACGCCTCGCCGGCCCGCACCTCCAGGTCGAGCCCGGCCAGGGCGGGACGGGCTGCGTCGGATCGGTCGTACGTCTTGCTGACGCCACGGATCCTGATGATCGGCGCGCTCACGGGCCCTCCAGGGTTCTGGGTCCGGCACCGGGAGGGGCCCGGTCCGGCTGACGGAACATCACGCTACGAATCCGCGACCGGGGGCGGACAGCCGTCTAAGCGGCGTCCTGGGGGTGTATCCAGATACACCCCGAACTGGGTGTTCAGGCCTAGAGCATCGGGCTTCCAGGCGGGGCAGACTGACCCAGCGAAAGATCGGAACCGGGGCCCGCGGGGCTCCGGCGGTCAGGCTCAGGGCCCTGAACCGGGGCTCGGAACGGAGGGGGTGCGACATGAGGGCAGGAGTGATCGACCAGGCGGTCCGGCGGGTGGGCCGGGCCTGTGCGGACGGCGTACGCGCCTGGTACGCGGTGACGTTGGCCGTGACGGGGCTGATCTCGCTGCTGGCCGGGCCGGTCCTGGTGGGCGCCGCGCTCTTCGGCCCCGACGAGTCGCAACAGTTCGGGTTGGGCGGGCCGTTGATCCTGCTGGTGCCGCTGGGCCCGGTCGCCCTCTGGGCGCTGTGCTGGGCCACCGGCGGCGGTGGCCGGGCGGTCGGGGCCGTGCTGTTCGCCCCGGGCGCGCTCGCGGTGACGGCCACCCACCTGTACGGCGGCGCCGCGCCCGGCAACCGGTCCGTCTCGCTCTGGCTGGCCCCCTCGCTGCTGGTGCTCGGGCTGTTCGGGACGCGCTGGATCGCCACTGAGAGCCGACGGCTCGTCGGCCGGTGGAGCGGACAGCCGGTCCCGGTGCCGTACCGCCACCCGGCGGACCCGGCCGGGTCCTGGCACCGGTTGCGGTCCGGCGGCTGGCTGACCGACCCGGCCACCTGGCGGGACCTCGCCTGGACGCTCCTCACCGGCCTCGCCGTGCTGTTCACGGCCGCGATCGTGGTGCTGACCCCGCTCGCCCTGGAGGTCTTCGGCCGGAACGGGCTGCTCTTCCCGCTGGTGCTCGTCTACGGCATGGGCGTCTGGGCGGCGCCGTTCGCGATCCTGTGGGCCGCCCCGCCCGTCCTGCGGCTGCACGAGAAGGCCGCCCGGTCCCTGCTCGGCCCCTCCCGACAGGCCGAACTCGCCCACCGGATCAGCCATCTGGCACGCACCCGGGCGGACACCATCGATGCCGGGGCGGCCGAACTGCGCCGGATCGAGCGGGACCTCCACGACGGGGCGCAGGCCCGACTGGTGGCCCTGGGGATGCTGCTGACCGTCGCCGAGCAGATGAAGCACGACCCGGAGGCCCTCGGGCCGCTGCTCGCCGAGGCCAGGACCTCCTCGGTGAAGGCGTTGAGCGAACTGCGGGACCTGGTCCGGGGCATCCACCCGCCGGTGCTGGCCGACCGCGGCCTGGCCGACGCGGTCCACGCGACGGCGCTGGACCTGCCGCTGCCGGTCACCTTCACCGGCGGCCTGCCCGGCCGGGCGCCGGCTCCGGTGGAGTCGGCCGCCTACTTCGCGGTGAGCGAGCTCCTGGCCAACGCGGTGAAGCACGCCGAGGCCTCGCACATCTGGATCGAGATAGGGCACAGTGACGGGCTGCTGCGGATATCGGTGACCGACGACGGGCGCGGAGGCGCGGACCCGTCCCGGGGCACCGGCCTCAGCGGAACCGAACGCAGACTGGCCGCCTTCGACGGAGTGCTCGCGATCAGCAGCCCGTCCGGTGGTCCGACCATCGTGAACCTGGAGATCCCGTGCGCGTTGTCATCGCCGAAGACCTCTTCCTCCTCCGGGACGGGCTGACCCGGCTGCTGGAGGCCAACGGCATGAAGGTCACCGCAGCGGTCGAGAACGGCGAGCAGCTGCTCGCCGCGGTGGCCGCCGACCGTCCCGACATCGCGGTGGTCGACGTGCGGCTGCCACCGAGCTTCACGGACGAGGGGCTGCGCGCGGCGCTGGCGGCCCGGCAGGCCCACCCGGGCCTGCCGGTGCTGGTGCTCTCGCAGTTCGTGGAGCAGCTCTACGCCCGCGAGCTGCTGGCCGGCAGCTCCGGCGGGATCGGCTACCTGCTCAAGGACCGCGTGCTGGACGGCACGCAGTTCCTCGACGCCGTCCGGCGGGTCGCCCAGGGCGGTACCGCGATGGACCCGGAGGTGATCACCCGGCTGCTCACCCACAACTCCTCGGCCGGTCCGGTCTCCACCCTCTCCCCGCGCGAGCGCCAGGTGCTGGGACTGATGGCCGAGGGCCGTTCGAACGCGGCGATCGCCCAGCAGCTGGTGATCACCGAACGAGCGGTCGCCAAGCACACCGCCTCGATCTTCGTCCGACTCGACCTCCAGCCCTCCGACGACGACAACCGCCGCGTCCTGGCCGTCCTGGCCTACCTCAACAACGCCTGAAAGGGGTCGACGACTGCCGAAGGCCCACCTGGGCAACCATCCGATGTGACAGGCCTCGAACAAGTGAGGGATATCACTCCGCCGTGAGGGGCTCGCCTGCCGCCGAACGGGTCATTTAGGCTGATGAGGTGCTCATCCTTGTTCGCCGCCGCCACGTGGACCTGCTCCGCGTGACGACCATGTCCTGTCGACGCTCCGGCTGAACCTCGCGCCACCCACCCTCACGGCGGTCCCGAGCGGCCGCCGCCACCTCCCGGCTACCGGAGAGCACCCCGCCGCACCAGGCGGCGCCTCCGTCCGTCCCCGGTCGACCACCGGAACCAGCCGGGACGAGACCAGCGGATGTCACACATGACGCACCAGTACGCACCCGTATCCGGAACCGGCTCCACCCCGGAAGCGCTCCCGGGGGACCTCCCCCAGGCCCTTCCCGAGTCCCTTCCGGTGATCGACCTCTCGCTCGCCGACAGCAGCCCGGAGGACCGCCGCCGGCTGCACGACGAACTCCGCGCCGCGGCCACCGGTGTCGGCTTCTTCCAGCTCGTCGGCCACGGCATCACCCCCGAGGAAACGGCTGCCCTCACCGGAGCCATGCGCGCCTTCTTCGCCCTCCCCGAGGCCGACCGGCTCTCCGTGAGCAACCTCAACTCCCCGCACTACCGTGGCTACACCCGCACCGGCGACGAGCTCACCGGCGGCAACCAGGACTGGCGCGACCAGCTGGACATCGGCGCCGAGCTGCCCCCGCACACCCCCGGCAGCGGCGAGCCCCCGTACTGGTGGCTGGAGGGCCCCAACCAGTGGCCGACCGCGCTCCCCGAGCTGCGCACCGCCGCCCTCGGCTGGATCGACCACCTCGGTTCGGTCGCCCGCCGCCTGCTGCACGAGCTCCTCGCCGCGATCGGCGCCCGCCCCGACTTCTACGACGACGCCTTCGCGGGCCACCCCCACCTGCGGCTGAAGCTGGTCCGCTACCCCGGCACCGCCCCGGACGGCGCCGGCCAGGGCGTCGGCGCCCACAAGGACTACGGCTTCATCACCCTGCTCCTCCAGGACACCGTCGGCGGCCTCCAGGTCGAGCGCCCGGACGGCACCTTCCTGGACGTCCCGCCGCTCGACGGCGCCTTCGTGGTCAACCTCGGCGAACTGCTGGAGGTGGCCACCGACGGCTACCTCAAGGCCACCAACCACCGCGTGGTCAGCCCGGCCGGAGCCCGCGAGCGCTTCTCCGTCCCGTTCTTCTACAACCCCCGCCTGGACGCCCACGTCGAGCCGCTCGACTTCCCGCTCGCCCACCACGCCCCCGGCGCCACCGAGGATCCGGCCAACCCGCTCTTCGCCGACTTCGGCTTCAACGAGTGGAAGGGCTACACCCGGGCCCACCCCGAGGTCACCCGCCGTCACCACGCCGCCCTCGCCGGGCCTGCGGCCGCCTGAGCCCAGGGCCCGCCCGGAAACCCGCGACGGCCGAACCGGCACGCACCCCGATACGTGGGTGCGTGCCGGTTCGGCCGTTCCGGCGCGCCAGGGGCGTATGCCGGGTCGGGCGGCCAGGACGCCGCGACGGGCCTGCGGTCCCGGAACCGGGCCCTGGCGGGCCGCGTGGTGGAGTGGTGGAGTGGTGGAGAACCCTTGGCCGTCGCACCGATCGATGGACCTGATCGCGGAGCGCTGTCACACTACTGCTGTCACAGCAGTAGTGTCCCGGCGCGGGAGGCGGCAAGTGGGGAAGCACGGCTCCGGGGTGGGCGAAGTGCGGCTGACGGTGGACGAGTTGGCAGCGCGGGCCGGGGTGACGGTGCGGACCGTGCGGTTCTACGGGACCAAAGGGCTGCTGCCGCCGCCGGAGCTGGGGCCGCGGCGGGTGGGCCTGTACGGGGCGGAACACCTGGACCGGCTGGGACTGATCGAGGAGTTGCAGCGGCAGGGGCTGACGCTGGCCGCGATCGAGCGGTACCTGGCCCGGCTGCCGGAGGACAGTACGCCGCTGGGTCTGGCGATCCACCGGGCGCTGGTGGCGTCCTGGACGCCGGAGGCGGCCGAGGAGATGGGCCGGGCGCAGGTGGAGCGGCGGGCCGGCCGGGGGCTGTCGGAGGAGCAGGTGGAACACCTGGTCGCGATGGGGGCCTTGGAGCGGACGGCCGACCCGGAGGTGTTCCGGGCGGACCCGGGCCTGCTGCCGCTGGGCGTGCGGATCCTGGACGTACCGATCCCGTTGGAGACGCTGCTGGCCGCCCGCGCGGTGGTGCTGGAGCACAGCCGGGCGACGGCACGGGAGTTGCAGCGGCTGTTCCGGGAGACAGTGTGGAAGCCGTACCGGGAGAGCGCACCGGACCCGGCGGAGCTGGCCCGGATGAAGCAACTGACCGACCACATCCAGCCGATGGTGGCCCAGGCCCTGGTCACCGCCTTCCAGCGGTCGCTCCGGGAGGAGTTGGGCGAGGAGTTCGGAGCGGAGTCCAGCGAGGGACCGGACGAGCCGGGGAAGCGGGACGGGTGAGTGGGGTGGGGTAGGGCCGTGGCGACCCGGCCCCACCCCACTCACCCTGGCCGACAACGATCGCCCGCCAGCGGTCGCCCGCCGGTGATCGTCAGTCGGTGAAGGGCCGCCCCTCCGCCGCGATCCGCTCCAGCAGCGCCGGCGGGGCGAAGCGCTCGCCGTACGCGGCGGCGAGTTCCCGGGCGCGGGCCACGAAGCCGGCCGGGCCGCCCTCGTACCCGTTGATGTACTGGAACACCCCGCCCGTCCAGGCCGGGAAGCCGATGCCCAGGATCGAGCCCACGTTGGCGTCGGCGACCGAGGTCAGCACGCCCTCCTCCAGGCAGCGCACCGAGTCGAGCGCCTCACTGAACAGCATCCGCTCCTTGAGGTCCTCGAACGGGACCTCGAACGGGACCTTCGAGGGGTCGACGGCGGGGTCGACGGCGGGATCGCCGGAGTCGGCCGCGCCGGAGAAGTGCTCCAGCAGTCCCGGCCAGAGCCGCCCGCGCCGCCCGTCCTCGCCGTACTCGTAGAAGCCCGCGCCGCCGCTGCGGCCGGGGCGGCCGAACTCGTCGACCATCCGGTCCACCACCGCGTCCGCCGGGTGCGGGGTCCAGGTCCCGCCGGTGGCCTCGACCGCGCGCCGGTACTCGTCGCGGATCTTGCGCGGCAGGGTGAGGGTGAGCTCGTCCATCAGGGAGAGCACCTTGGCGGGGTAGCCGGCCTGGGCGGCGGCCTGCTCGATCGAGGCCGGGTGGATGCCCTCGCCGACCATGGCGACGCCCTCGTTGAGGAACTGGCCGATCACCCGCGAGGTGAAGAAGCCGCGCGAGTCGTTGACCACGATCGGCGTCCTGTCGATCTGCCGGACCAGGTCGAAGGCGCGGGCGAGCGCCTCGTCGCCGGTCTGCGGGCCGCGGATGATCTCGACCAGGCGCATCTTGTCGACCGGCGAGAAGAAGTGCAGCCCGATGAAGTCGCCGGTGCGCTGCACGCCTTCGGCGAGCACCCCGATCGGCAGGGTGGAGGTGTTGGAGCAGAGCAGGGCGTCGGGGGCGACCACGCCCTCGATCTCCTGGAACACCTTGTGCTTGAGCTCGGTGTTCTCGAAGACGGCCTCGATCACCGCGTCGCAGCCGGCCAGGTCGGCGGCCTCGCCGGTGGGGGTGATCCGGGCGAGCAGGGCGTCCCGCTCGGCCTCGGTGGAGCGGCCGCGGGCGACGGCCTTGTCCAACAGCCCCTCGGAGTAGGCCTTTCCGCGCTCGGCGGCCTCGGCGCTGACGTCCTTGAGCACCACCTCGATGCCGGCCCGGGCGCAGGCGTAGGCGATGCCGGCGCCCATCATCCCGGCGCCGAGCACGGCGACCTTGCGGACCGTCCGCTGCTCGACGTCCTTGGGGCGCCCGGCACCGGAGTTGACGGCCTGCATGTCGAAGAACAGGCCCTGGATCATATTCTTGCCGGTCTGCCCGCAGGCCAGCTCGGTGAAGTAGCGGGCCTCGATCACCATCGCGGTGTCGACGTCGACCTGGCTGCTCTCCACGGCCGCGGCCAGCACGTTGCGCGGGGCCGGGTAGGGGGCGCCGTTCAGCTGCTTGCGCAGGTTGGCCGGGAAGGCGGGCAGGTTGGCGGCGAAGGCCGGGGTGGCGGGGGTGCCGCCGGGAATCTTGTAGCCGGCGACGTCCCAGGGCTGGACGGCGGTCGGGTTGGCCTCGATCCAGGCCTTCGCCCGGGCGATCAACTCCTCCTGGGTGTCGACGAGTTCGTGCACCAGCCCGTGTTCCAGCGCCCGCGCGGGGCTGTACCGGCGGCCCTCCAGCAGGAACTTCAGCAGGGCGTCGGTGATGCCGAACAGCCGCACGGTGCGGACCACGCCGCCACCGCCCGGCAGCATGCCGAGGGTGACCTCGGGAAGGCCGATCCTGCTGTCGGGGGTGGACAGCGCGATCCGGTGGTGGCAGGCGAGGGCGATCTCCAGGCCGCCGCCGAGCGCGCTGCCGTTGACGGCGGCGACGACCGGCTTGCCGAGGGTCTCCAGCGTGCGCAGCGCGCGCTTGATCCGCATCGACTTCTCGAACACGACCTCGGCGTGCTCGGGGCGTGCGGCGAGGAGCATCCGCAGGTCGCCGCCGGCGAGGAAGGTCTTCTTCGCGGAGGTGATCACCACGCCGCGCAGCGCCCCGGCGGCGGCCACGCCCGCCAGCCGCTCGACCACGGCCTCCAGATCGGCCGTGAAGGCCTCGTTCATGGTGTTGACGGACTGGGCGGGATTGTCGAGGACGAGGGTGACCACGCCGTCCTGGTCCTGCTCCCAGCGGATGGTGGTGGTGTCGCTCATGAGTTCAAGGTCTCCAGGTCTACCGGGGCGGGAGGGGAGTCAGACGCGCTCGACGATGGTGGCGACGCCCATGCCGCCGCCCACGCACAGGGTGATCAGGCCGTACCGCAGGTCGCGCCGCTCCAGCTCGTCGACGATCGTCCCGAGCAGCATCGCGCCGGTCGCGCCGAGCGGGTGGCCGAGGGCGATCGCGCCGCCGTTGACGTTCACCTGGTCGTGCCGGAAGCCGAGTTCGCCGATGAAGCGCAGGGCGACCGCCGCGAAGGCCTCGTTGATCTCGACCAGGTCGATGTCGGCCGCGGTGAGGCCGGCCTTGGCCAACGCCTTGCGGGTGGCCGGGGCGGGGCCGGTGAGCATGATGGTCGGCTCGGAGCCGGAGACGGCGGCGGAGACGATCCGGGCGCGCGGGCGCAGCCCGTACCGCTCGCCGACCTCGCGGTTGCCGATCGCGACCAGCGCGGCGCCGTCCACGATGCCGGAGGAGTTGCCCGCGTGGTGGACGTGGTCGATGGCCTCCACCCAGTGGTACTTCTGCAGGGCGACGGCGTCGAAGCCGCCGGCCTCGCCGATCGCGGCGAAGGAGGGCTTGAGGCCGGCCAGGGTCTCCACGGTGGTGCCGGGGCGGATGAACTCGTCGCGCTCCAGCACGACCAGGCCGTTGCGGTCGCGCACCGGGACCACCGAGCGGTCGAACAGGCCGTCCGCCTGGGCCTTGGCGGCACGGGCCTGGGACTCGGCGGCGAAGGCGTCCACGTCGGTGCGGGAGAAGCCGCCGAGGGTGGCGATCAGGTCGGCGCCGATGCCCTGCGGGGCGAAGTCGGTCGCGTAGGAGGTCATCGGGTCGGCGAACCAGGCGCCGCCGTCGGAGGCCATCTTGACCCGGGACATCGACTCCACGCCGCCGGCCAGGATCAGGTCCTCCCAGCCCGAACGGACCTTGGCGGCGGCCAGGTTGACGGCCTCCAGGCCGGAGGCGCAGAAGCGGTTCTCCTGGACGCCGGCCACGGTGTCGGGCAGACCGGCCGCGATGGCGGCGATCCGGGCGATGTCGGAGCCCTGGTCGCCGATCGGGCTGACCACGCCGAGCACGATGTCGTCGATCGCGGCCGGGTCCAACTCGGGGTAGCGGCGTCGCACTTCGTGGATCAGGCCGACGACCAGGTCGATCGGCTTGGTGCCGTGCAGCGAGCCGGTGGCCTTGCCGCGGCCGCGCGGGGTGCGGATCGCGTCGTAGACGTACGCTTCGGTGGTCACGATGGGAGTGCCTTTCGAGGAGAGGGCGGGCGGGCGGGCGGGGCACCTTCGCAGTGGGGCGACGCGCAGTGGGGCGGCTCGGCGCCGAGGCTCAGCGCCGGGGCTCGGCGGCTCAGCGGCTCGGCAGCTCGGCGCCGGGGCTCAGCCCAGGATGGAGCGGCCGACGATCTCCTTCATGATCTCGGTGGTGCCGCCGTAGATCGTCTGAATGCGGCCGTCGGTGAACGCCCGGGCGACCGGGAACTCGCTCATGTAGCCGTAACCGCCGTGGAGTTGGAGGCACCGGTCGGCGGTGCGCTTCTGCAGTTCGGTGGCCCACCACTTGGCCATCGAGGCGTCGGCCGGGGTGAGCGCGTAGCGGTTGTGCTCGGTGATGCAACGGTCCACGAAGGTCCGGGTGATCGCGCACTCGGTGGCCAGCTCGGCGATCTCGAAGCGGACGTGCTGGAGCTTGGCCAGCGGGCGGCCGAAGGCCTCGCGCTGCTTGACGTAGTCGGTGGTGATCTCGACCAGGTACTCGGCACCGGCGATCGCCGCGGCGGCGATGGTCAGCCGCTCCTGGGCGAGGTTCTGCATCAGGTGGACGAAGCCGCCGTTGAGCTCGCCGAGCAGGTTCTCCTTCGGGACCCGCACGTCCTCGAAGAACAACTCGGCGGTGTCCTGGGCCTTCTGGCCGATCTTGTCCAGGTTGCGGCCGCGCTCGAAGCCGGGCGTGCCGCGCTCGACCGCGAGTAGGCTCAGCCCGTGCGCGCCGCCCTCCGGAGTGGTCCGGGCGACCACGATGACCAGGTCCGCCAGGATGCCGTTGGAGATGAAGGTCTTGGCACCGTTGAGCAGGAAGTGGTCGCCCCGGTCGACCGCCTGGGTGCGGATGCCCTGCAGGTCGGAGCCGGTGCCGGGCTCGGTCATCGCGATCGCGGTGATCAGCTCACCGCTGCAGAAGCCGGGCAGCCAGCGTCGCTTCTGCTCCTCGGTGGCGAGCGAGGTGAGGTACGGGCCGATGATGTCGTTGTGCAGCCCGATCGCCAGCCCGGAGGCGCCCGCCCGGGCGAACTCCTCGGCCAGTACGGCGGCGTAGCGGAAGTCCGGGGCACCGCCGCCGCCGTACTCCTCGGGCACGGCGGGGCCGAGGAGGCCCTGCCGACCGGCCGCCAGCCACACGGAGCGGTCGACGATGCCGGCCTTCTCCCAGCGGTCGTAGTGCGGCAGCACCTCCTTGGCGAGGAAGGCCTTCACGGTGGCCCGGAAGTCCTCGTGCTGCTCGGTGAAGATCTCGCGCTGCAACGCTACTCCCCTGGTTCGGCTGCGGAGTTGATGGGATCGACGCTTGATTCGGAGTCGGCACCGGAACCGGAACCGGAGCCGGCGCCGGAGCCGAAGGCGGAACCAGCGCTGGAGCCGGCGCCGAGGGGCGTCGGGGCGCCGAGGGACGCGACCCCCCAGTCCCGGGCCACCTCGGCGGTGTCCGCGCCGGGCCGGGCCGGTGGGCGGCGCAGCGCACCGGGAGTGGCGGAGAACCGGGGGGCGGGGGCGGGCTGGGTCACCCCGTCCGCCTCGACGTACGTGCCGCGCGCCGACAGGTGGGCGTCGACGGACGCCTGACGCATCGTCAGCACCGGTTCCACGCAGGCGTCCGAACCGGCGAAGACCGCCTCCCACTCGTCTCTCGTCCGGGTCGCGAAGCGGGCCGCGATCAGGGCGCGCAGTTCGGGCCAGCGAGCGAGGTCGTACTGGCCGGGGGCGTCCGGGCCGAGCTCCAGCAGGCGGGCGAACTCGGCGTAGAACCGGGGCTCCAGGGCGCCCACCGCGAGATGTCCGCCGTCGGCGGCCCGGTAGATCGCGTAGAAGGGCGCACCGCCGTCCAGCAGGTTGACGCCCCGGCGGTCCTGCCAGTGGCCGGCCGCGAGCAGGCCCCACAGCATGCTGCCGAGGTGCGCCGCGCCGTCCACGATCGCGGCGTCGACCACCTGGCCGGTGCCGGTGGTCCGGGCGTGGTGCAGCCCGGCGAGCAGGCCGACGACCAGGTAGAGCGAGCCGCCCGCGTAGTCGCCGAGCAGGTTCGCCGGGATCCCGGGCGGGGCGTCGGGCCCGCCCGGCGAGGCGACCAGGCCGAGCACCCCGGCCACCGCCGCGTACCCGAGGTCGTGCCCGGCGGTCGCGGCCCGCGGCCCCTGCTGCCCCCAGCCGGTCATCCGCCCGTACACCAGCGCCGGATTGCGCGCCAGGCACGCCTCCGGGCCGACCCCGAGCCGCTCCGCGACGCCAGGCCGGTAGCCCTCGATCAGCAGGTCGGCCCGCTCGACCAGGTCCAGCACCAGGCCGGGCCCCTCGGGCGACTTGAGGTCGATCAGCACCGACCGCTTGTTCCGGTTGGTGAGGTCGTACGCCGGGTCCGTCCCCAGCGGAGACGGGTCCGGGCGGTCCACCCGCACCACGTCCGCCCCGAGATCACCCAGCAGCATCGCGGCGAACGGCCCCGGCCCGATCCCGGCGAGCTCGACCACCCGCACACCCGCCAACGGCCCGGAGCCCCCCGCCGTACCGCTCGTGTCACGCACTGGCCTGTCACGCACTGGCCGCAGAACCCTTCTGGGTTTGACAGTAAAGCTGTAACAGTCGCGATGATAGGGAAGCCACCCGTCGGCAACAAGACCTTGACACCGGCCCCGTGTCGCCGATTCCGCCCCGGCGACGCCCCGCTGGGGCCCTCGCGAAGCCTTGACGAAGCCCCCGTCGAACCGGTCACGCCCAGTACGGACCCCAGAACCCAGGGTGCGTCCGCGCACTGACAGTGGGGGCCTGTACGGTCGTCATGCCGCGAAGGGCATACGAACCCTTTGCCGAGTCGGGGAGGACTGTTGACACATGGGTAGCCCGTACTTCACCACCGGACCGGTCCCCCCTGCGACGGACCCGATGCCGAGCACGCCGAAGAAGTCGCCCTACGCCGTTCCGGCGCCGGGCGGCGACGGCAGTCCGGTGTCACCCTTCCCGCTGCTGCCCCCGGGGCGACCCACCACCCAGCTGGACACCCCGTACGAACTCGCCGCCTCCGCCGGACTGGCCCGGCAGATCGCCACCGACCTGGACGGCGCCAACACCAAGGCGGGGCCCGGCGCGCACAGCCTCACCGAGTACGCGAGCACCGCGTCGACCGGAATCCGCGGCTTCACCTTCGGCGGCGCCCTCACCGGCAGCACCGAACGCTGGCTGCAGCAGTGCAAGGCCCTGCACGGCAAGGTCGACAACGCGGCCACCAGCCTCGACCGGACCCGCGAGTACTACCACGGCAACGAGATCACCACCGCCGCGGATCTCCGCGCCACCCGCTAGTCAGCACAGGGGGAACAGACACATGGTGTCCTTCAAGGAACTGCACGAGGCCGACTTCTCCGGGGTCTCCGACGCGGCCGAGGCATGGGCGGGGGTCGCCAAGGCCCTCACCGCCCTGGACGGCCGGGTCACCAAGGACCTCACCACCACCGCCCAACGGGCCGGTTGGAAGGGCGACGCCGCCGACCAGGCGACGAAGGTGATGCAGGGCATCGACGGCGACTTCAAGCAGGCCTCCGCCGTCGCCACCGCCCTCGCCGCGATCATGAAGACCGCCGCCGAGGACTTCACCGCCGCCCGCCGCGACCTGGACACGGCGCTCCACGACGCCCAGGTCCAGGAGTTGACCGTGTCGGCGGACGGCACGGTGAGCTGGACCCTGCCCAAGGAGGCCAGGAACGATCCCGACCACGATCTCCTGGCCAAGGAGCTGGACGCCAAGGCCAAGGCCATCTCGGCCCGCCTGACCAAGGCCGTCGAGAAGGCCACCAGTGCCGACCAGCGCGCCACCCTCGACCTCCAGAGCGACATCGGCACCAGCACCACCGCCTTCAACCCCACCCCGGGCGGCGGCGGCCCGGTCGCCGACGCCAAGCGGGCCACCGACCTGATGTCCAAGGGCGGCAGCCTCTCCGACGAACAGCTCAAGCAGCTCCAGACCCTGCTGGCCGCCAACGCGGAGAACAAGGACTTCGCCACCACCCTGCTCAACGGCCTCAACTACGGCGGCAAGACCGGCCCGGAGGCCCTCCTGGGCTACGGCAAGGCCTACGGCGACCTCGCCCACGGCAACCACAACGCCAAGGGCTACCAGGACGTCTACGGCAACCTGTCGGTGGCCCTCGCCACCGCCACCCGCGACGGCGGCATGGGCCGGGCCTGGGAGGACGGCCTCCTCGCGGCCGCCCGCCGCCCGGGCGGCTCGGCGGCGGGGTGGAACGACAACTACCCTGCGCTGACGGCGCTGATGAACGCGAAGGGCAGCTTCGACAAGGCCTTCCTGACCAGGGTCGGCACGGACCTGGTCGACTACGAACGCGGCAGCAAGCTGAAGGGCGAGCAGCTGTGGGGGCCGGACTGGAACAACGTCGTCGGGCACCAGGGCGATCCGTTGCGGGACCTCATGCAGGTCATGAGCCGCAACCCCGGGGCTTCGAAGGAGTTCTTCGACCCGGCCGCCAACCAGAACCTCGACTACCTGCTCAAGGACCGCCGGTGGCCCAATCAGGGCTATGAGCAGAACCAGTCGGACGCGCTCGCCCGCGACACCGCCCGCGGCGCTTTCGGTGACGCGCTGGAGGCCGCCACCACCGGTCGCGATCCGCACGGCGACCAGCCTCCCGTCCGCCCGCACGACGCGGCGATGGCACGCATCATGTCCGACACGATCAACCACTTCGGCGGTGACTCGGCCGGCCACGCAACCGACCTTCCGGCCGCGTTGCGCCACCCGTTCGGCGACATGATCGCCGACTACTCGGCCGACACCTACGAGATCATCGGCAAGGAACTCGGCGGTCACTCCGAGACCAGCGGGTTGACCGTCGACCGGGACAAACTCATCCGAACCATCCGGGGCGTGGCCGAGGACCCGGATGCGTTCAGGGCCATCCACTACGCCGAGAGTCAGGAAGTGGCCCGCCGGCTCGACGGCTATCCGGCCGACGCCTTCAAACCGGACAGCACCGGTCGCCCCAACCCCAGGATCGAGGGCTTCGTCCATGAAGCCGGCCAGGTCCTGGGTGCGCTGAGCGGTACCCAGTCGGATGTCATGACCCACCACCATGACGACGTGGTGTTCCAGAACAACTGGCAGGCGAAGATGAACTACCACCTCATCGGCACCCCGCTGACCCCCATCCCGGTCGTGGGCGACCTGGTCCAGCGAGTGGTCGACGTCGGCACGTCGGAGTGGGCGAACGGGCTCAACAGCAAGGCGGACCAGGACACCCAGGCCGACCTTTCCAAGATGTTCGGTTCCGGCGAGAACCAGCTCAAGAAGATGATCACCGAGAGGGCCGGTCAGGCCGGTCTGAGCGAGGCGGAGATCGACGCGACCGGCGGTGTGCCGCAGGCGCTCCTGCGCGGCGTGTCCGAGAGCTACGGGACAGGGGTCAACCAGACCTACCGCAACGCACTGGGCGGACGCTGAGACATGGGCGACACGGAACGGAGGACGGACCGGGCGGCCGAGGAGGAGCCCGATGGCACGGCGGGCCCGGAGGGGCGCCTGACCGCCGCGCTGACCGCACGCGGCTTCACCACCCGGAGGCTGCGGATGCGGGCCGCGGCACTGGCGCTGGCCTTCTC
Source organism: Kitasatospora sp. NPDC096077 (assembly GCF_040303245.1). Lineage (NCBI taxonomy): Bacteria > Bacillati > Actinomycetota > Actinomycetes > Kitasatosporales > Streptomycetaceae > Kitasatospora > Kitasatospora sp. NPDC096077. The sequence continues at coordinate 84,433 of NZ_JBEOSV010000023.1, forward strand.
CCTCATCCCGGTCGGGGCAGCGGGGTTCGCGCTGTACAGACTGACGGACCTCGGCGGACCGGACAGTGTGTGTGACGGCGCAGCCACCGCGGAGCAGGTGCACGACCTGCTGGGATCCGGACGGATCAACGAGCACCAGGGCGGCGACCGTTCGGCGGACGCCGTCGGCCAGGGCTGTTCCGTCTCGGTCCGCACCGGTCTGCTCACGACGACCGAGAAGACCGTGTGGTTCTCCCTCGAACGCAACGCCAAGGACGGACCGGGTGGGCTGGCCGCGTCGGATGCCCGGCTGTTCGCCGGCTCCTCGGCCGGTTCGGTCACCCCTGACAAGGCATGGGCCCTGCTCCCCGAGGGCTGCGAGAAGGGCCTGCGGGCCGAGGTGCACAGCACCGAGCCGGGCCATGACGAGGCGAGGGCCCGGCTGGCCGTGGGGTTCGCCGACGCGGCCGCCAGGGCGAAGCACTGCTCCGACGGAAATCCGCAGACGCTGAAGGAGCTCTCGGCACGGGGAGCCCGGACGGCCCCGGACTGGGCCAACCTCTGCGGCCTGCCCGGGTTCGCGCCTGCGAAGAACCCCGAGGCCGGGTGGAGCATGTCGCAGCAGGTCACCACCGCGTCCGGCCCGATCTGGTCCTGCACGATCGGAGGGGACCCGAAGTCCGACAGCCGGACCCAGGTCTTCGCGATCACGACCGACCCTCGGACCACCGCGCTGACCCGACAGGACGGCAAGGAACCGTCGGCGTTCGGGCGGGCCCGCTGGGTCGCCGGCGGGACACTCGTCGCCGACTGCCACGGCAAGGACGTCTTCTTCACCGTCAACGGCGGCTACACCGACACCCTTCGGAAGCCCTTCCTCTTCCCCGACCAGGACGACCTGGTACGGCAGTTCCTCACCGCCGGGGGCAAGGCGATCGGCTGCGAGCCGATCCTCTGAAAAAGCGGCGGACGGATGTCGGCGTAATGGCCTATCGTGCGTGCTGGCCATTACGCACGACAGCCGGGGGACCAGCATGACCACCGCCACCACCACCGACCGCACGATCGTCGCCGTCTCCGAGCGGCTGGTGCTGAGCCGGCCGCAGGAGGGGGATGCCGAGGCGGTGTTCGCGATCCACGGGGATCCGGAGACCAACCGGTACAACCCGAACGGGCCGCAGCGGGACATCGCGGAGGCGCGGGAGCAGTTGGCCGGGTTCGTGGCGGACTGGCCGCGGGACGGGGTGGGGTACTGCATGGTGGCGACCCGGGAGGAGCCGGGGGTGAGCATCGGGGTGGCCGGGCTGTTCCTGCACTCGTTGGACGGGGAGCCGGTGTTCAACCTGTACTACCGGTTCCGGCCGGTGGCCTGGGGCAAGGGGTACGCGGCCGAGGCGTGCCGGGCCGCGATGGCGGAGGCGCTGCCGCGGTTCCCCGGGATCCCGGTGACGGCGCTGATCAGGGCGGACAACCTGCCCTCGCGCCGGCTGGCCGAGCGGCTCGGGCTGGTGGCGGACCCGGACGGGCGGGTGGACCACGAGGACCGGCTGATCCACCGGATGGCCTGACGCCCCCGGATCCCCCGGCAGGGGGAGCCGGATCGCTCCCCGGGTGGAGGCCGCGGGCCGGGGGTGCTGACGTAGAGTCACCCGCGTGACGGCGGGGGGCGGGCGGGTTCGGCGGGTCGGCGCGGCGTTGGTCGGGCGACGGGCCCGGCAGCGCTGGGTGCACCTGGTGCTGGGCGGTGCACTGCTGATGCCGTACTACCTGTTGTCGACGGTGGGGCTCGGGGCGCTCGATCCGAACCAGGGGCACCTGCGTCAACTGGTGCTGCAGATCCTGGCGTTGTTCACCTCGCTGCCGATGGCCGCGATCACCGCGCTGGTGCCCACCGTCCGGGGGCTGGAGGGCGCGGCCGCCCGGGCGCTGTGCGCGGTGGAGCGGCCCGAGGAGTTGGCCGCCGGGCCGGCCCGGTCCTGGGCGGCCCGGTGGCGCACCGCGCTCTGGTTCGTGCTGCACCTGCTGTCCGGCGGGGTGGTCGCCGGGATGACGCTGGCCGGGGTGCCGTTCGCGGTGGTGCTGCTGGTCGATTTCGCCGAGGTCCCGGACCTCGCCGGGTACTGGGAGAACCGTTTCCCCGGCTGGATGCTCACCGGCCCGGCCCTGGGCCTGGCACTGCTGCTGCTGATCGTCGGGACCAACGCCGGCTGCGGCGCGCTGCTGGCCCGTTGGGCACCCGTCCTGCTCGGCCCGACCCCGGAGGAGCGGCTAGCCGCCGCCGAACGGCGGGCCACCGTGCTCGCCCAGCGCAACCGGCTGGCCCGTGAACTGCACGACTCGGTCGGGCACGCGCTCAGCGCGGTCGGCATCCAGGCCTCAGCCGCCGCCCGGGTGCTGCGCACCGACCCGGACTTCGCCGCCGAGGCGCTGCTCGCGATCGAGGAGACCGCGCGCGGGGCCGTCGCCGAACTGGACACCGTGCTCGGGCTGTTGCGCGAGGAGGAGGACCGCGGCGGCGGACCGGCCGGGCCCACGCTGGCCGGGCTGGACGACCTGCTGCGCCAACTCGCCCGCACCGGCGTGACGGTGGACGTCGAACTGGCGCCAGGCCTGGGTGCGCTGCCCGCCGCGGTCTCCCGCGAGGCGTACCGGATCGTGCAGGAGGGCCTGACCAATGTGCTGCGGCACGCCGGGCCCGCCCCGGCCGGACTGCGGGTCGGGCTGGCCGCGGGCCGGCTGGAGATCGAGCTGACCAATCCGCTGGGCCCGGCCCGTCTGAGCCGGCCCAGCGGCGGGCGCGGGCTGCGCGGGATCGGCGAACGGGCGGCGGCGCTGCGCGGCGGGAGCGCCGTGGGGCCGAGTGAGGACGGGACGACGTGGCGGCTGGCGGTCTGGCTGCCGGTGGGAGGGAGCGCGGGATGAGCACGACGACCGAGGGCGCCGAGGGCGCCGAGGGCACCGAGGGCACCGAGGGCACCGAGGGCACCGAGGGCACCGGGAGCGGCCCGGGCATCCGGGTGGTGATCGCGGACGACGAGCGGCTGGTCCGGATGGGCCTGCGGGTGGTGATCGACGCCGAACCGGACCTCACCGTGGTCGGCGAGGCGGCCGACGGCGCCGAGGTCGTCCCGCTGGTGCGCCAACTGCGGCCGGACGTGGTGCTGATGGACGTCCGGATGCCCGGCATCGACGGGATCCGGGCCACCGAGCAGCTGGTCGGCGGGATGGCCGAGCCGCCGCGGATCCTGGTGGTCACCACCTTCGAGCACGACGACCACGTGTACGACGCGCTGCGCGCGGGCGCGGCCGGGTTCCTGCTGAAGCGGGCCCGGGCGGAGGAGATGGTCCAGGCGGTGCGGCTGGTCGCGCGCGGGGACTCGCTGCTGTTCCCGGCGGCCGTGCGCGAACTCGCGCTGCGGCACGGCGCGGACGCGCGGCGCGCGGCCGCCGTGGGCCGCAGCCCGGTGGGGCGGCTGACCGAGCGGGAGGGGCAGGTGCTGCGGCTGATGGCCACCGGGCTGAACAACGGCGAGATCGCCCGGCAGTTGGTGGTGAGCCAGGAGACGGTGAAGACGCACGTCGGCAGCGTGCTGGCCAAGCTGGGCGCCCGGGACCGCACCCAGGCCGTGATCGTGGCGTACGAGTCGGGGTTCGTACTGCCAGGCTGAGGCAGTGACGGCAACGGCGACAGCGACAGCGACAGCGACAGCGACAGCGACAGCGACAGCGACAGCGACAGCGACAGGTGAAGACGACGGGGATGACTCGCACACAGGTTCCACTCAACCGGCGTCAGGAAGTAGAGTGCGATCTTCCCCCTGAACCGTCCGATACCTCCCGTATCGCCCGAACCGAACTGGTGGCCGCATGACCGTCCGGACCCGTCCCGCGCTCTGGTGGCGCATGGGCATCGTGCTCTCGGCGGGCCTCGGCCTGTCCCTCGGGACCGCCTCGCTGGTGTACTTCACCGTGCAGAGCAACGTCATCGTGCTCGGCTACTTCATCGGCGCGGTCTACTGGATGCTCAAGCGCGGCACCGTGGACGCGCCCGCGCCCCGGCTGCGCGGCGCCGCCACGCTGTACATCCTGATCACCGGGCTGGTCTCGCACATCCTGCTGCAGCACGGCGCCAGCCCACTGCCCGGGCTGGTCAGCGGACCGGACCGGCTGGCGAACTGGTCGTCGTTCTTCCTGCACTACGTCACGCCGGTGATGGTGCTGATCGACTGGCTGGTGCTGAAGCCGCGCAACGCGGCGGCCTGGAAGGACATCCCGCTCTGGCTGACCTTCCCGCTCGGCTACGCGGCGATCGTGCTCGCCCGCAATGCGCTGTTCGCCGACTTCCCGACGCCCTACCCGTACTTCTTCTTCGACCCGACCGAACGGGGCTACGGCTACGTCTGGGGCCAGATAGCCCAGCTGACGGTCGAGTTCGTGCTGCTCGGCCTGCTCGTCGTCGGACTGGACCGGCTGGGCACGAAGGTCGCGGCGAAGGTCTCGGCGAAGGTCGCGGAGAGGCCCGGCCGCTCCTGAGCCACAGGACCGGCGGCCGGCCTCAGATCCGCCAGGAGCGGATCCGGTCGGCCGCCGCGTAGACGTCCGCCCGGGCCCCGGCGATGTCCCGGGCCAGCTCGACCAGCGCCCCGTACGGCGGGTCGATGCCCTCTCCGGCCGCGTGCATGTACGCGGCCGTCGTCATGCAGGCGTACAGGTTGTTGCGCACCGGGAGCGGGCGCAGCAGCACGATGGTGTGCATCAGGGTGGCCGCGCACCAGGCCGGGTCGGCGTCGTGGCCGAGTTGGGCGGTGTTCACCCGGTGCCGGGCCACGGCGGCCTGCAGCGCCGAGTAGTCGCGCACGCTGAGGTCCTCCGGGGAGGCCAGTTCCTGCACGTCGAGCAGCCAGCGCAGGTCGACGTGCAGCAGCGTCACGTCCGCACCGTCCATCGCCGCACCGTCCACCGCCGGACCACTCCCCCGCGGCCGCCGCGCCTCACGCGGCGGGTGCGTCCTCCGGGAACGCGGCGTCGAACTCCGCCTGGTGGTCCTTCCAGAACGCCACCGCGTGGTCCACGAACACCCGCCGCTGCTGCTCCCGCACGCTGAGGTCGTGGACGTACGCCTTGACGCTCTTGCCGTCCGCGGCGGCGGCCGCGCGGATCGCGGCGAGTTCGTGCTCCGTGTACTCGATGTTGAGCGCAGGCATGTCGCCGATGGTACTGCAGCGCACGGGAGTTGGGAGGAGGGCCGACGGTTTTCCAGCAGCCCGCAAAACGCTTTGCTGTCGATACCCCCGGGGGCGGTTCGCCCGGCCGGGCGGATGCGCCCGGAGGAGGGCACGGGCGCGGCGCGGTGGATGACGACCGGCGGGCGCGCCCGGCCGTAGCGTCGACGGCGGTGGCGGAGCGGTTCCGCGGGGGAGACCGGGAACTCGGCGGAGGCCGGAGATGACGCACAGGGGTATCGGCAGGGCGGCGGCCGCGACGGTGGTGACGGCGGCGCTGGCGACGACGGTCGCGGTAGCGGCGCCGGGAACGGCCGCCGCGGCGGGGACTGCCTCGGCCGCGGGGGCGGCCCCGGTGGAGGGCGGCGCCGCCTCGGCGGAGGCGCGGCACGGCGGCGCGCTGGACGGGGTGTGGCGGATGGACGGCTACGGCACGGTGGTCACCGTCGCCGGGGGCCGGCTGACCACCTACGACGTGACCACGCACAGCTGTGTGCCCGGCTGGATCACCGCGACCCAGGACGGCGCGCCCGGGGCGGACGGCACCGTCCGCTACGTCACGGGCCACAACGGGGTGACCCTCACCCCGAAGGGCCGGGACCGGCTCGTCGACCGCGAGGAGGGCGGGGTCGGCACCAAGGACCTGTACCGGCTCCCCGCGCTGCCCGCGCTGTGCACCACCCCGGCGCCGAACGACCCGCTCGCGGTCTTCGACCGGTTCTGGGAGACCTTCGAGGAGAACTACCCCTTCTTCGCGGCCAAGGGCATCGACTGGCACGCCGTCCGGGACGAGCAGCGGCGGCGGATCACCCCGACTACGACCACCGAGCAGTTGCAGCAGGTCTTCGTCGACCTGCTCCGGCCGCTCGGCGACGCCCACACCGGGCTGGCCCGGGTGGTCGACGGGCAGCCGGTGCCGGTGTTCGGTGGGCGGCGGCCCGGCACGACGGTACGCACCAAGGAGCTGACCACCCGGGCCGGGCAGGCCGTCGCCGCCCAGCTCACCGGCCCGGAGCAGCTGTTCGCGGGCGGGAAGCTCGGCGTGGGCCGGCTCCCCGACGACGTCGGCTACCTCCGGGTGGGCAGCTTCGACGGCTACACCGACGGCGACTACCGCAGCCAGGTCGCCGAGTTGGACAAGGCCCTGGACACCCTGCTCGCCGACCCGGACCGGCTCAGCGGCCTGGTGATCGACGTCCGCCTGAACGGCGGCGGCTCGGACGCGCTCGGGGTGCACATCGCCGCCCGGCTCACCGACCGCCCGTACCTCGCCTACCGGAAGGTGGCCCGGGACGACCCGGCCGACCCGACGAAGTTCACCCGGCCCTCACCGGTGCACGTCCGGCCCTCGGACGGCGAGCACTTCACCGGACCGGTCACCCTGCTCACCTCCTCGATCTCGGCCAGCGCCGCCGAGACCTTCGCCCAGGCGCTGATGGGCCGCTCGCCGCACGTGACCCGGATCGGCGAGAACACCCAGGGCGTCTTCTCCGACGTCCTGGTCAAGCTCATCTCACCGGACTTCGCGCTGGTCCTGCCGAACGAGGAGTACCTGAACCGGGACGGCAGCACCTTCGACGGCCCGGGCATCGCGCCGGACCTCCGGACCCCGGTGTACAGCCCCGACGAGCTGGCCGCGCTCAAGGACTCCGCCCTGAGCACGGCCCGCCGGGTGCTCGCCGAGGACGGCGGAGGAGCGGACCGGCGGTAGGCCCGGTCCGGCCGATCCCGCCGGACCAAGCCGAGCCGGACCGAGCCGGACCGAGCCGGACCGAGCCGGACCGAGCCGAGCGGAGCCGCTACATCGGGTCCACCGCCCTCAGTGCGCCGTCCAGCTCCAGCCACCTGGTCAGGCCCAGTCCGCGCAGGAACGGCAGGTCGTGGCTGACCACGATCAGCGCGCCCTGATAGCCGGCCAGCGCCTGGGTGAGCTGGCGGACGCTGGCGAGGTCCAGGTTGTTGGTCGGCTCGTCGAGCAGCAGCAGCTGCGGCGGCGGGTCGGCCAGCAGCAGGGCGGCCAGTGTGGCCCGGAACCGCTCGCCGCCGGACAGCGTGCCGACCGGCTGCTCGGCCCGGGCACCGCGGAACAGGAAGCGGGCGAGCCGGGCCCGGACCGCGTTGTCCCCGGTGCCCGGGGCGAACCGCTTGACGTTCTCCACCACCGTCAGCCCGTCGTCCAGCAGGTCGAGCCGCTGCGGCAGGTGGCGCACCGCCTCCGGGGTGGTGATCTGCCCCTCCAGCGGGGAGAGTTCGCCCGCGATGGTGCGCAGCAGCGTGGACTTGCCGGAGCCGTTGCGCCCGACCAGGGCGATCCGCTCGGGACCGCGCAGGTCGAGGTCGACGGTGGGGCCGAAGGGCAGCCGGACCTTCTGCAGGGAGAGCACCGTGCGCCCGGCCGGCACCGCGGTGCGCGGCAGGTCGACCCGGATCTCGGCGTCGTCGCGCACCGCCTCCTCGGCGGCGGTGAGCCGTGCCTTGGCCCCCTCCAGGCGCTCGGTGTGCATCCCGGTGAGCCGGCCCGCCGTCTCCTGCCCCTTGCGTTTGAGCATCCCGGCGAAGATGTGCGGGTCGTTGCGGGTGACCGATCGCTTCTTGCCGTAGCTGGCGCTGCGGTCCAGCCTGGTCCGGGCGTCGACCAAGTCCCGTTTCTGGCGCTGGACATCGGCCTCGGCGTTGCGCAGCAGTCGCTCGGCCGTCTCCTGCTGGGCGGCGAGAGTGCGCTCGTAGGCGGCGAAGTTGCCGCCGTACCAGGTGACGGCGCCGTCCCGCAGGTCGGCGATCTGGTCGACGTGCTGAAGCAGTTCGCGGTCGTGGCTGACGATCACCATGGTGCCCTGCCAGCCGGCCACCGTCTCGTAGAGCCGCTCGCGGGCGGCCCGGTCGAGGTTGTTGGTGGGCTCGTCGAGCAGCAGCACGTCGGGGCGGCGCAGCAGCAGCGCGGCCAGCCGCAGCAACACCACCTCGCCGCCGGAGAGTTCGCCGGTGGTGCGGTCGAGGCCGAGGCGGCGCAGACCGAGCCGGTCGAGGGTCGCGCGGGCGCGCTCCTCGACGTCCCAGTCGTCGCCGACGGCGTCGAAGTGCCGCTGGTCGGTGTCGCCCGACTCGATGGCGTGCAGGGCCTCGCGGGCGGCCCGGATGCCGAGCGCCTCGTCGACCCGCAGGGCGGTGTCGAGGGTGAGGCCCTGGGGCAGGTAGCCGAGTTCGCCCGCGACCCGGACGGTGCCGCCGGTGGGGGTGAGTTCGCCGGCGATCAGCCGCAGCAGGGTGGACTTGCCGGCCCCGTTGAGGCCGATCAGTCCGGTGCGGCCGGGGCCGACGGCGAGGTGGAAGCCGTCCAGGACGGGCTTGCCGTCCGGCCACTCGAACGTGAGCTCGGTGCAGAGGACGGAGGTGGTGGGTTGTGCCATGCAAGGCCTCCCGGGTGGTTGCCGATGGGGTGATGAGCAACACGGGGAGACACCGCGGGTGCGGAACAGGTACGGCCGAACGACAGGACGGCGGCGCGCGCAGGCGCCGGGGGCCGTGACTGAGGTCGCACACTCGCACACCACGCGTCTGCTGGAACAGCAGGGCCTACGTGGCGGGGGCGGTGTCCCGGGACCTCAGTAGAGCAACGGCCTTCTCCTTGTCTGGCTGATGACCCCAACCACGCTACGGACCGCGCCGGACGCCCGCAACCGATTTTCGGGCCCCACAACGGCCCGGACGGAGGCCCCGTGCCGATCCGGTGACAGCCCCGTCCCGGCCCGGGCCACGTGTAAGGAGTTCCTTATCCGCATGGCAGACTCCTCACCTGCCATGCCTGCGGCCCCCGGGGCCGTACCCGAGGAACGGGCCGTATGGCGGTAGTCAACAGGGGGAATTGAACTCATGTCACCGATATCCCGGCCGAGCCGTGCCGTCCTGGGCGCGTCCGTCGCCGCGCTGACCATGGTGGTCGCCACCGGTTGCGGACCGGACAACAGTGACCCGGCCGGCGCCCAGACCACCGCGCCGTCGGTCGCGGCCAGCACCTCCGGCAAGCCGGGCGCGGCTCCGATCAAGCTGCCGACGGTCGAGGAGCTGAAGAGCTGGAAGCTCGACGACTGGGACAAGTGGGCCAAGGCCAATGTGGTCACCCCGGCCGTCAAGGGCTACTGGACCCTGCAGAAGCTGCTGAACGCCAAGCCGAAGCCGCTGCCGCAGCCCCCGGCCCCGGCCCCGAGCCAGGCCCCCACCGCCCAGCCGACCGGCGCCGCCCCGGCCCAGCCCACCGGCGCCCAGCCGCCGGCCGGGCCGGACCAGCCGCCCGCGGCGGTCTCGGCGAAGCCCGTGGCGCACCCGTTCCCGAAGAACATGCACGTCAACGGCAAGATCTTCTTCAAGGACGGCAACGAGGACTACGTGTGCTCCGGCACCGTCGTCTCCGACCCGGCCAACCCGGGCAAGAGCAACCTGGTGTGGACCGCGAGCCACTGCCTGCACGGCGGCAAGGGCAACTCGTACTACACCGACATCACCTTCGCCCCGGCGTTCAACAGCAACGGCGTGCTGAGCGGCGGCAACAAGCAGAAGTCCAAGCTGGAGGACGCCGAGCCGTACGGCGAGTGGGGCGCGACCTCCGGCATGGTCTCCCCGCAGTGGACGGCCGAGGCCGACCCGGAGCGCGGCGGCCCGTGGAGCCAGTACGACTTCGGCATCATCAAGGTCGCCAACCCCGACCCGAACGGCAAGTCGCTGGAGGAGACCGTCGGCGGCTCGGTGCCGCTGTGGTTCAACGCCCCGCGCGAGCAGCTCGCCGCCGTCTCCAACTACGGCTTCCCGGAGGCCAAGCCCTTCGACGGCGTCGAGCTGGAGCACTGCGACGGCGGCAAGCCGGCCGCCAAGCCCGGTGACCCGAGCCGCCCGGCGATGCTGATGATCGGCTGCAACATGACCGGCGGCAGCAGCGGCGGCGGCTGGTACACCACCAAGGACGGCAAGCCGGCCCTGGTCAGCGACACCTCGGTCGGCAACAACGCCAACACCTACGAGGCGGGCCCCTACCTGGAGGACGTCGCGGCGCACATGTTCGACTACTTCTCCAAGAAGGCCAAGTGACCCGAGCGGGCGACCGACCCGGGACGGTGAAGTGACCGACGGGTAGTCCCCGTGGGGGGGGGGCCCCCCCCCCCCGGGGGGGGGGCGGGGGGGTTTGGGGGGGGCGCCCCCCGCCACAACACAAAAGCGGGCGGATAATAGCAACCCCAACAGAAACAGAGCTG
>NZ_JBEOSV010000023.1:94886-135196 GCF_040303245.1 Kitasatospora sp. NPDC096077
TGCGCCGGTCGGTGGGGGCCGGGGGGGGGGGGGGGAGCCCCGCCGCGCGCGCGCCCCCCCCCCCCCCTGGTTTTTCCGGTGCCGCCCCCGCTCCTCCTACAATCGGCTGCATCATGAGCGCCACACTCGTAGTCAAGGACCTCAGCGCCGGCCACGGCGAACGCACCCTCTTCACCGGCCTGGACCTGGTCGTCGCCCCCGGCGACGTGATCGGCCTGGTCGGCGTGAACGGCGCCGGCAAGTCGACCCTGCTGCGGCTGCTGGCCGGGCTGGACACCCCCGAGGGCGGTTCGCTGCGGCTCAGCCCGGCGAGCGCCAACGTCGGCCACCTGCCGCAGGAGCCGGAGCGGCGCGAGGGCGAGTCGGTGCGCGACTTCCTGGCCCGGCGCACCGGCGTGTCGGCCGCCCAGACCGCGCTGGACGAGGCCACCGAGGGCCTGGTCGAGGGCCGCCCGGGCGCCGACGACGCCTACGCGGCGAGCCTGGACCGCTGGCTGGACCTCGGCGGCGCCGACCTGGAGGAGCGGGCCGAGGAGGTGGCCGACTCGCTCGGCCTGAAGGTCTCCCTCGACCTGCCGATGACGGCGCTGTCCGGCGGCCAGGCCGCCCGGGCCGGCCTGGCCTCGCTGCTGCTCTCCCGCTACGACGTGTTCCTGCTGGACGAGCCCACCAACGACCTCGACCTGGACGGCCTGGAGCGGCTGGAGGCGTTCGTCAAGGGCCTGCGCGCCGGCACCGTGCTGATCAGCCACGACCGCGAGTTCCTGGCCCGCACCGTCACCAAGGTGCTGGAGCTGGACCTGCACCAGCAGCAGGTCCACCTGTACGGCGGCGGCTACGAGTCGTACCTGGAGGAGCGGGCGGTGGCCCGTCGGCACGCCCGCGAGGAGTACGAGGACTACGCGGACACCAAGGCCTCGCTGGAGGCCCGGGCCCAGATGCAGCGCAACTGGATGGAGCACGGCGTCCGCAACGCCCGCCGCAAGGGCGGCGACAACGACAAGAACGCCAAGGCGAAGCGCACCGAGTCCACCGAGAAGCAGGCCTCCAAGGCCCGGCAGACCCAGCGGATGATCGAGCGGCTGGACGTGGTCGAGGAGCCGCGCAAGGAGTGGGAGCTGCGGATGGAGATCGCCACCGCGCCGCGCTCCGGTTCGGTGGTCGCGACCCTGCGCGGGGCGGTCGCCCGGCGCGGTGACTTCGCCTTCGGCCCGGTGGACCTGCAGATCGACTGGGCGGACCGGGTCGCCATCACCGGTGCCAACGGCGCGGGCAAGTCCACGCTGCTGGCCGCCCTGCTCGGGCGGCTCGAACTGGACGGCGGCAGCGCCGTGCTGGGCTCCGGCGTGGTGGTCGGCGAGGTGGACCAGGCGCGCGGGCTGTTCCTGGGCGGCGAGCCGCTGGCAGACGCCTTCGCAGCCGCCGTGCCGGAGCTCACCGAGGAGGAGGTGCGCACCCTGCTGGCCAAGTTCGGCCTCAAGGCGGTGCACGTGCTGCGCCCGGCCGGCACCCTCTCCCCCGGCGAGCGCACCCGGGCCGCGCTGGCGCTGCTGCAGGCGCGCGGGGTCAACCTGCTGGTGCTGGACGAGCCCACCAACCACCTGGACCTGCCCGCGATCGAGCAGTTGGAGTCCGCGCTCGGCTCGTACACCGGCACCCTGCTGCTGGTCACCCACGACCGGCGGATGCTGGACACCGTCGCGGTGAACCGCCGGATCGAGGTCCGGGACGGACGGGTGCACGAGCTGTAACCCCCGCAGCCCCTGAGCACATGACGGCCGCCCCGGGAATTGGTCTCGACCTCTTCCCGGGGCGGCCGTCATGTGCTGTGCTGTCGGCCATGGTTGACATGGTTGACAGCGCAGCGGCGGGGACGCCCCACCCGACCGTCCCGCTCGCCCCGATGACGGTGCCGGCCCACCAGGCCGAGGCCCGTGGCAAGGCCTTCCACGACGTGATGGCGCAGCGCCGGACCGTCCGCGACTACAGCACCCGGCCGATCCCGGACGGGGTGGTCGAGTGGGCGGTGCGCACCGCGAGCACCGCGCCCAGCGGCGCGCACGTGCAGCCCTGGCGGTTCGTGGTGATCACCGACCCGGAGCGCAAGCGGCTGCTGCGCGAGGCCGCCGAGGCCGAGGAGCGCGAGTTCTACGGCCACCGGGCCTCCGAGGAGTGGCTGACCGCGCTGGCGCCGATCGGCACCGACTGGCAGAAGCCGTTCCTGGAGGACGCGCCGGCCGTGATCGTGGTCTTCGAGGTGCACAAGGGCCCCCACTCGCCCCGCCCGTACTACACCAAGGAGTCGGTGGGGATCGCGGTCGGGCTGCTGCTGGCCTCGCTGCACCAGGCCGGGCTGGCGACGCTGACCCACACGCCGAGCCCGATGCGGTTCCTCAACGAGGTGTGCGACCGCCCGGCGGAGGAGCGCGCCGCCTACGTCATCCCGGTCGGCTACCCGGCCGAGGGGGCGCGCGTCCCGGACCTGCGGCGCAAGGAGCTCGACGAGGTGATGATCCGGCTCTGACGCGCCGGGCGCAGCGGCCGCACCCGCCGGTCGGAGGGGCCCCGGATGCGTCTCCGTCCGGATGTGGCAGGTTCGGGCCAAGGACATAATCGCGGCCATGAGCCCCGCACAGTCGCAGTCCTGCGAGCCCCTCCGGGCCGCGCCGGAGATGACCACCGGGCGGCCGCCCGAGCTGTTGCGGCTGCCCGGCGGCCTGTCCCTGCACCGCCGCCGCAGCACCCACGCACCGGCCCTGAACCGGGCCGTGCGCGCCAACCTGGAGCACCTGCGGCCCTGGATGGAGTGGGCGGCCGAGGCCCCCAGCCGGGCCCGGACCGCCGAGCTGACCCGGGCCGGCACCGCCGCCTGGGAGGCCGGGACGGACTTCATGTACCTGGCCGAGCTGGACGCGGCGCCCGGCCGGGTGGTCGCGGCCCTCGGGCTGCACGGGCGGATCGGCCCGGGCGCGCTGGAGATCGGCTACTGGGTCGCCGCCCGGCACGTCGGCCGCGGCATCGCCACCACGGCCGCCGGGGCGCTGACCGAGGCCGCGCTGGCGCTGCCCGGGATCGCCCGGGTGGAGATCCGCTGCGACCGGGCCAACGCGGCCAGCGCGGCCGTCCCGCGCAAGCTCGGCTACCGGCTGGACCGGGTCGCCGAGGCCTCCGTCCGGGCTCCGGCGGAGACCGGACGGCAGCTGGTGTGGATCAAGGAGCGCTGAGGCCCCGGATCACCGGCGGCCCCGCGCCCGGCTCAGGCCCGCGCCCCGGGTCAGGCCCCGCACCCCGGGTCAGTGGTAGCGCCCGCCCTCCGCGGCCGGCAGCGCGTCCAGCTCGGCCAGGTCGGCCGCCGAGAGCTCGACCGCGGCCGCACCCGCGTTGTCCACCAGGTAGCGCGGCGTCTTGGTGCCCGGGATCGGGAAGACGTACCGGCCCTGCGCCAGCACCCAGGCCAGGGCGACCTGCGCGGGTGTGGCGCCGATCCGCTCGGCGATCGCCCGGACCTTCCCGACCAGTTCCAGGTTGGCCTGCAGCGCGTCCCGCTGGAAGCGCGGCAGCCGGCGGCGGAAGTCGTCCTCGGGCAGCTCGTCGAGCGAGGTGATGTTCCCGGTCAGGAAGCCCCGGCCGAGCGGTGAGTACGGCAGGAAGGCGATGCCGTGCTCCTCGGTGTACGGCAGCACCTCGGCCAGCGCGTCCCGGGTCCACAGCGACAGCTCGGACTGCACCGAGGCCACCGGGTGCACCGCCCGGGCCCGTTCGATCTCCTCGACGGACACCTCGGAGAGCCCGATCAGGCGGACCTTGCCGGCCCGGACGGTCTCGGCCAGCGCGCCCCAGGTCTCCTCGATCGGGACGGCCGGGTCGACCCGGTGCAGCTGGTAGAGGTCGAGGTGGTCGGTGCGCAGGCGGCGCAGGCTGTCGTCGATCGAGCGCCGCACGTGCTCGGGGCTGCCGTCGCGGGCGCCGTCCGAGCCCACCGCGCCCGGGACCATGCCGACCTTGGTGGCCAGGAAGGCGCGCTCGCGGTACGGGCCGTCCAGCGCGGCGCCGACCACCTCCTCGTTGGTGTACGGGCCGTACATGTCGGCGGTGTCGATCAGGGTGACGCCGAGGTCGAGCGCCTGGCGGATCACGCCGACGGACTTCTCGTCGTCCCGGTTGCCCACGTCGTAGGCGAAGGTCATCCCCATGCAGCCGAGGCCGATGACACCGACCTCCGGGCCGTTGCTGCCGAACGGGGCGTTGCGCATGACGGTACTCCTGTCTGGTTTCCGGCTGGTCCCGCAGTCGGTCGAGCGTCGCACTCGACCGGATCCGGGGAGTTGATCAGATCTGATGAACGATCAAGTCCCTTGGAGAGTTGCCGGAACGCCTGACGGAACACGTACCGGAACCGCTACCCCGCCGGCTTCCGGACCCAGTCGCCGAAGCCGCCGTCGAGCACCAGCCGGGCGAGCCGGGCGTAGCCGCCCGCGCCCGGGTGCGCGCCGTCCGCCGCCGCGGCCTCGGCCGTCCAGACCGGGTCGGCGGCCAGCGCCCCGGTGACGTCGACGAAGGGCACCCCGAACCCGGCGCAGGTCCCGGCCAGTCCGGGTACGAGCGCGGTCAGCCGGCCCAGGTGCGCCGCTCCCCCGCCGACCACCGGCGGCGGGCCGACCACCAGCGCGGCGATCCCCTGCTCCCGGGCGCCGTCGAGCAGGGCGACGAGGTTGGCCAGGGTGTCCGCGGGCCGGACCCGCGGGCCGCCGTCCTGCTCGATCGCGTCGTTGGCGCCGAAGGAGAGCACCAGCCGGTGGTCGGCCCCGGGCAGGGTGCGGGACTCGACCTCGGCCCAGCAGCGCCGCCGCACCTGGGTGGAGGTGTCGCGGCGGACCCCGAGGTTGAAGGCGGTGGCGTCCGGGGCGGCGGCCTGGAGCACCCGGCCGACCCAGCCGCGGAACTCCGGGTCGCCGAGGCCCTGGACGAAGGAGTCGCCGAGGAAGAGGATCCGCGGCCCGCCGAAGGGGTCACCGGCCGCCGTTCGTATGGTCATCGGGCCAGGTTAGGGGTGCGTACGGGGCGTGCGCCTCCATTTTCACCACCGGGCCCCGGAACCCGGGCGTCGGCCCCGGAGGTTCGCGGCCGGACGGTCCGCCGGGCCCCGACGGCCGGGCCCCGGCCGACCCGCCGCGCAAACCGGCGCGAAGGGGCGCGCCGCCGCACACCCCACACCACCGGGCGCCGCCCGTCCGGTCTTGGCAGGGCTCGCCGCGACGGTCGACGCTCGGTCCGCACGCGATCATCTCGACCGATCATGCGGCCGATCATCTCGGCCGACCATCACGGAACTTGGGGAATTCATGTCGCTCTCGCGCACCCGCGCCGCCGCCCTCGCCCTCGTCGTCGCCACCACCACCGCACTGGCCACCGTCTCGCTGGTCGCCCCGGCCCAGGCGGCCGGCGGGCACCGGGCGGTCAGCCGCTTCGACGACGGCAGCTTCGAGTACCCCAAGGCCCCGGCGAACAACTTCACCGACCTGGTCGCCGGCCAGACCATCGGCCCGTGGCAGATCACCGGCGGCAGCATCGACCTGATCGGCGCGGGCTTCTGGCAGGCCGCCGAGGGCGACCAGTCCATCGACCTCAACGGCAACGCTCCCGGCACCATCGCCCAGACCTTTTCCACCACCCCCGGCGCCACCTACTCGGTGAGCTACGCGCTGGCCGGCAACCCCGGCGGCGGACCCGCCGTGCGCACCGGGAAGGCGCTCATCGACGGGCAGGACTTCCAGGACTTCAGCTTCGACGTCACCGGCAAGACCAAGGCCGCGATGGGCTACGTGGGACGGCAGTTCACCTTCGTCGCATACAACTCCTCGACCACGCTGACCTTCCAGAGCACCGTCGGGGGCGCCTTCGGACCGGTGCTGGACGACGTTCGGGTGAAGGAGTGCAAGCCCTGCTGCAACTGATCGGGGGGCCAGACACGCCTTAGGGGAGACGGCTCCTTAAACCCGCCCTAAAACCTGCCCTCGGAAGGCCCCCGGTAGCCGGGAAGTGCTTGACGTGCACAGCTGGTCTAGTCCAGTTTGATCCTCAGCACCGCGCTCCTCCCCGCACCGGACCGGCCCCCATGCTGCCGCCCGCCCCGCGTCTCCCCCCTTCGCGGCGCGGGCGGCCCCACGTCCCGAGAGGCGACCCCCATGCCCAGCGCGCTCCAGCACGCCCCCACCCACCGCCGCCCGGCCTCCACCCGGACGAAACTGCTGAGCCTCGCCGCCGCCACCGCGCTCGCGGCCGGCGGCCTCGCCACCCTCGCCGGGAACGCCGGCGCCGCCGACGCCAACCTGCTGGCCAACGGCGGCTTCGAGAGCGGCGCGCTCGACCCGTGGAGCTGTTCCGGCACCACCGGCAGCATCGTCAACTCCGGCGCGCACAGCGGGACGTACGCCCTCAAGGGGGCGGCGAGCGCGAGCGACACCGCGCAGTGCGGCCAGACCGTGAGCGTCCAGCCCAACACCACGTACACCCTCAGCGCCTGGGTACAGGGCCAGTACGTCTACCTCGGCGCCACCGGCAACGGTGTCACCGACCCCGCCGTGTGGACCCCCGGCGGCACCAACTGGCAGCAGCTGAACGCCAGTTTCACCACCGGCCCGAGCACCACCAGCGTCACCGTCTACCTGCACGGCTGGTACGGGCAGGGCGCCTACCTCGCCGACGACGTCAGCCTCTACGGTCCCGGCGGCGGGCCGACCACCCCGCCCACCACCCCGCCGAGCGGCACCCCCACCGGCGGACCGACCACCCCGCCGCCGAACGTCGCGCTGCCGGTCGCCCCGTACATCGACATGGGCGCCTGGCCCACCCCGTCCATGCCCGACATGGCCAAGGCGGGCGGCGTCAAGGGCTACAGCATGGGCTTCGTCACCGGCGTCGGCTGCAAGGCCAGCTGGTTCAACGCCTATGACCCGCGCACCGGTTGGGCCAAGGACCAGGTCGACGCGCTGCGCGCGGCCGGCGGCGACGTCAAGCTCTCCTTCGGCGGCGCGGCCGGCACCGAACTCGCGGCCGCCTGCACCGACGTGAACTCGCTGTTCACCGAGTACGACGCGGTGGTCAACGCCTACAACCTGCGCTACGTCGACTACGACATCGAGGGCGCGGCGGTCGCCGACACCGCCTCCAACGACCGTCGCTCCGCCGCGCTCGCCAAGCTCCAGCAGGCCCACCCGGGCCTCAAGGTCTCGCTCACCCTGCCCGTCCTGCCCGAGGGCCTGACCAGCGACGGCGTCGCCATCGTCAAGTCCGCCCGGGACGCCGGGGTCAACCTCGACCTGGTCAACATCATGGCGATGGACTACTACCGCACCGGCAGCGACTACGGCAACGCCGCCGTCCAGGCCGCGCAGTCGACCTTCGGCCAGCTCAAGGCGCTCTACCCGGCGAAGACCGACGCCCAGCTGTGGGCCATGGTCGGGGTCACCCCGATGATCGGCGAGAACGACGACCACCAGATCTACAACCAGGCCGCCGCCCAGCAGTTGACGACCTTCGCCCAGCAGAACCACCTCGGCCTGCTGGCCTTCTGGGACGCCACCCGGGACGCCAACGCCTGCACCGGCTCGCTGGCGAAGTGCACCAACATCACGCAGCAGCCGTACGAGTTCGCGAAGATCTTCAGCAAGTACACGGGCTGACGCGACGAGTGATCAGGGGTGCCGGCAGGCCGGGGGGCCGCCGGCACCCCGTCGCGTTCGGGGCCCGCGCGTGAACCGACGGCCGTACCCGCGTCCGGAAAGCGCGTGTGGTGCGAACCGTTCGAACGGGAACCATCTAGCATGCGGTAGCGCCGTCCACACGGACGGTGACCACCCCTGCTGAGATGGGAGTCCCCCGTGCGCCACCGCCTGCTCCGCGCCGCCCTCGCCTGCTCCGCCGCCCTCGGGCTGGCCGCCGCCACCGCCCCCGCCGCCCACGCGATGCCGACCGCCGCACGGTGTCCCAAGGGGCACCTCTGCCTGTGGGAGGGCCCGCACATGACCGGGCGCCTGCTGTTCAACGAGGACGCCCACATCACCAAGGACGGCTTCAACCTGCGCGAGATCGACGACATCGAGCCGCCGATCTTCCCGCGCTCGGCCGTCGACCCCCTGCCGGACGACTTCGGCTGCATCATCCGGCTGAACGACCAGCCCAACTTCGGCGGCGCCGAGCAGGAGCTCGACAAGTTCGGGCCGCACGAGCTGGACGGCCGCCGGGTCGCCTCGATCACCCCCGACTGCGGCTGACGCCCAGCCGACGCCCGACCCGGCCCCCGGCAGAAATTGGCATCTCATCGTCCCGGATCGTCCACTACTGTCCCTCCCACCTGTACGAAACGAGGGGGCGGACATGACGGTCCGGGACGACCATCATCAGCTGATCAACGACATCACGCCGACCAGCGGTGCCGCCTGCGCGGCCGACCTCACCGCCTGCGCGGCCGCCGTCTCCCCCGAGGAACTCGCCGCGTTCAGCCGCACCCTCGGCCGACTGCGCGCCCTCCCCGCCCAGGACCGCACCCGGCTGCACGCCGAGCGGCAGCTCAGCTCCTTCGTGATGGAGAGCCGCAAACGCCGCCGCCAGGAGGCCAAGGAGTCCGTCCGGCAGGCCGACGTCGAGCTGCTCGCCGCCACCGCGACCGGCGCCCGGCACCGCCGCGAGGACACCCCGCTCGCCCCGGCCCCCGGAGGACCGCTCGGAGAGCTCCAGGTGCCCCGCCGGTGCTACGTCTGCAAGCAGCAGTACCAGCAGGTCGACGCCTTCTACCACGCGCTCTGCCCGGACTGCTCGGCCGACAACACCACCCGCCGCGCACTCTCCACCGACCTGCGCGGACGGCGCGCGCTGCTCACCGGCGGGCGGGTGAAGATCGGTTTCCAGCTCGCGCTGATGCTGCTGCGGGACGGCGCCGAGCTGATCGTCACCAGCCGCTTCCCGCAGGACACCGTCCGCCGCTTCCGCGCCGCCGAGGGCAGCGAGGCCTGGTTCGAGCGGCTGACCGTGGTCGGCATCGACCTCCGGGACCCGCGCCAGGTCCTCGGCCTCACCGAGCAACTCCGCGCCGACGGGCGACCGCTGGACATCCTGGTCAACAACGCCGCGCAGACCCTGCGCCGCCCGCCGGAGTCCTACGCCCTGCTGGCGGCGGGCGAGTCGACCGCCCTGCCGGGCGCCGACCGCCGGGCGATCGCCCATGCGCCCGGGTTCCGGCCGCTCACCGATGTCGCCCAACTTCCCTCGGGGGCAGGGGCGTTGATCGACCTCACCGACGAGGCCGGACTGCTGCCCGACCTCGCCCCCACCAACTCCTGGTCCGCCACGCTGGGTTCGCTCGACCCGGCGGAGCTGCTGGAGACCCAGCTGGTCAACTCGCTGGCCCCGGCGCTGCTCTGCGACCGACTGCTGCCGCTGCTGCTCGCCTCCCCGCGCCCCGCCCGCTACATCGTCAACGTCACGGCGGTGGAGGGCCGGTTCGCCGTCCGCAACAAGACGGCGCGCCACCCGCACACCAACATGGCCAAGGCCGCGCTCAACATGCTCACCCGCACCAGCGCGGCCGAACTCGCCCCGCAGGGTGTGCACATGTGCGCGGTGGACACCGGCTGGATCACCGACGAGAACCCGGCGCCGGTCAAGGCCCGGATCGCCGCCCGGGGGTTCCGCACCCCGCTGGACATCGTGGACGGCGCGGCCCGGGTGTACGACCCGATCGTGCGCGGGGAGGCGGGGCATCCGGTGTCGGGGGTGTTCCTCAAGGACTACCGGGTGGCGGAGTGGTGAAAGTGGTGACGGTGGCTACGGCTCAGGTGTCGTAGCCACCGCCCCAGGGGCACTCAGCGACCGGTCGGCAGGTTCGCCCCGCCGGTGCAGTCGAGCACCACGCCGGTGACGAAGGTGTTGGCGGCGAACATGTGGATCGCCCGGGCGACGTCCTCGGGGCGGCCGACCCGGCCGACCGGGGTGGTGGCCGCCAGGCCGTCGAAGAGGGCGGTGCGCTGCTCGGCCGGGACGCGGTCCCACCACGGGGTGTCGATGACGCCGGGCGAGACGGCGTTGATCCGCAGCGGGGCGAGCTCGACGGCCAGCGGCGGGACCATCGCCTCCAGGGCGCCGTTGATGGCGGCCAGTCCGGCGGTGCCGGGGAAGGCGGAGCGGGCCGAGGCGGCGGTGATCAGGGTGACCGAGCCGTCCTTGCGCAGGTGCGGCAGGGCCGCCTGCAGCACCCGGACCTGGGGCCAGAACTTGGCGTCGAAGCCGTGGGCG
The DNA here is from genome assembly GCF_040303245.1 of Kitasatospora sp. NPDC096077. Taxonomy (NCBI): domain Bacteria; kingdom Bacillati; phylum Actinomycetota; class Actinomycetes; order Kitasatosporales; family Streptomycetaceae; genus Kitasatospora; species Kitasatospora sp. NPDC096077. The sequence goes on from NZ_JBEOSV010000023.1 coordinate 105,177, forward strand.
AGGTCGGCCAGGTCGAGCTGGGCGAACGGGCCGCTGCCGGCCGCACCGCTGACCGCGACGACCAGGTGGTCGACGGTGCCGGCCTCGGCGAAGAAGGCGGCCAGGGCGGTCGGGTCGGTCGCGTCGAGCTGGGCACCGCTGGTCTTCCCGCCGATCCGGGCGACGGCGGCGTCCAGCTTCTCGCGGTCGCGGCCGGTGATCACGACCTCGGCCCCGTCCGCCGCGAAGGCGGTGGCGGTGGCCTCACCGATGCCCGAGCTGCCGCCCATGACGACGACGCGGTGTCCGGCGAAGAGGTTCGATGCAGTGCTCATGGTGGTGCCTTTCCGGCTGGTACGAGAACTTGTCGAGACCGGCAGTTCCGGTAATGATGATTGTCGAGACTGTTAGTCTTGTCAACCGGGGGCAAGGAGCACGGGGGCAGCGAGAAGGGACCCACGATGAGCGACACCGACGACCCGCAGGCCGACGATCCGCAGGCCGCGCGCCCGCACACCGGCCGCCGCCGCAACGAGGCCGCCCACCGGGCGATCCTGGACGCGGCCCTCCACCTGCTCGCCGAGTCCGACGGCACGCCCGTCACCATCGACGCCATCGCCCGTACGGCCGGAGTCGGCAAGCAGACCGTCTACCGCTGGTGGCCCTCCAAGGGCGCGGTCCTGCTGGACGCCCTCACCGACCGGGCCGACCGGGACGTCTCCGACCACCCGGACACCGGCGCCCTGCGCACCGACCTGCGCGCCTTCATCGAGACCACCTTCGACGCCGCCCAGCGCAGCACCACCGCGTCCGCGCTGCGCACCGTCGCCCGCGAGGCCGCCCGCGACCCGCACCTGGCCGACCTGATGCGGACCTTCACCGAGACCCGGCGCAGCGCGCTGCACGAACTGCTCACCCGCGGGCGCGAGCGCGGCGAACTGGCCGGCGACGCCGACCTGGACCTGATCGTGGACCAGGTCTACGGGGTGTTCTGGTACCGCTTCCTGCTCGGCCACGGCCCGCTGGACACGGCCGTCGCCGAGCGACTGGCGGACACCCTGGTCACCGGGAACGACGCACCGGGACCGGCCACGAGGAGCTAAGCCCCGCGGCGGCGGACCAGCGGCAGGTACACCTCGTCCACGATCTCCACCAGCACGTCGTCGGGCGCGCTCGGCACCCCCCGCACCACGAACTCGTTGCGCAGCAGCACCATCGCCACCGTCGCCACCCGCGGGTGCAGCACCTCGGGCGCCGCCTCGCCGCGGGCGACGGCCCGGCCCAGCACGGTGAGCCAGGGCGCGGCCGCGGCGTCCCCGGACTGGTCCTGCAGCTGCGCCAGGAACTCGGTGGCGCCGCCCGCCGCGGCCATCAGTTCGCGCAGCACGGCACCGAGCGGGGAGCTCCAGTGCCGGTTCGCCTGGCGCAGCAACTCCAGGGCGTCGCCGCGCAGTTCGCCGGTGTCGGGGAGCGGGGCGGCCTCGGCGAGCCGCTTGTAGCCGGCGATGCCGAGGGCGATGCGGTTCGGCCAGCGGCGGTAGATGGCGTTCTTGTTGGTGCCCGCGCGGGCGGCGACCCGGTCCATGGTCAGCCCGGCGAAGCCGGACTCGGTGAGCTCGGCGACCGCCGCGTGCAGGATCGCCTCCTCCAGCGCCGCCCCGCGCCGCCGTGTCTGCCCGGCCATGGTCCCGTCCTCTCCCGTGTGCCGCCCCATCCTTCTTGCCATCCCGTGGTGACGGCAACTACGGTACTGCTCGTACCGTAAATTCTGTTCCGATCCGCCGACTCGCCACAAGGCAGGGACTCATGCGCATCAAGGGAATCAGTTACGACACCGGGTTCGTCCGAGGCGGGGTGTGCTCCCGCAAGCGATTCGAACCGGAGCTCGTCCGAGAGGAATTGAGGATCATCCGGGACGATCTGCACTGCAACGCGGTGCGGATCATGGGCGGCGACCCGGACCGGATCGAGCTGGCCGCCGGATTCGCCGCCGAACTCGGCCTGGAGATCTGGTACTCGCCGTACCCTCTGGAGCTGGCACAGGAAGAGCTGCTGGAGCTGTTCGCCGACTGCGCCCGGCGGGCCGAGCGGCTACGGCGGACCGGCGCCGAGGTGGTGTTCCTGACCGGGGCCGAGCTCAGCCTGATGAACCCGGGCTTCCTGCCCGGCGACAGCACGGACGAGCGGATCGCGCTGCTCGCCCGGCCGGAGGCGGTGCGCGAGCACCTCGGCGCGGTCAGCGGCCGGGTGAACGCCTTTCTGCGCACCGCCGTCGCCACCGTCCGCACCCACTTCGGCGGCCCGGTCAGCTACGCCGCCGTCCCGCTGGAACGGGTCGACTGGGAGCCCTTCGACCTGATCTCCCTCGACCTGTACCGCGACGCCACGACCGCCGACCGCTTCGCCGGCGGCGTCCGCGGGCTGACCGGCCAGGAGACCACCGGGGGCAAGCCGGTCGCGGTCACCGAGTTCGGCTCCGCCACCTACCGCGGCGCGGGCGACCGGGGCGCGATGGGCCTGGAGATCGTCGAGTACGACGCCGACGGACCGGTGCGGCTGACCGGCGTCCACGAGCGCGACGAGGCCGGCCAGGCCGCGTACGTACGGGAGTTGCTGGCGGCCTTCGACGCCGGCGGGATCGACGCCGCCTTCGTCTTCACCTTCGCGCTGTACGACTTCGTCCACCGCCCGGACGGCGACCCGCGCGAGGACCTCGACCTGGCCAGCTACGGCCTGGTGAAGGTGGGCGAGGACCGGCCCGGGGACCGGCCGGGCCTGCTGCCCTGGGAGCCCAAGGAGGCCTTCGCGGCCGTCGGCGAGTACTACCGGGACCACTGAACCGCGGCTACTGCGCGGAACGACCCCGGAACCAGCCCCACCGGCGACGCCCGGAGCTCTTCTCGGGGCCCCTCGGCGGCTCCGGTGCGGGCCGGTCCTGAGAGGGTGCGGGCCGGCTCGGGGAGGGCGCGGGCCGGTCCGGTGTGCGTCGTGGTTCAGCCGGTGCGAGCCGTACGACGGCGGTAGTAGGCGAGGCCGAGGGCGATGGTGATCGGCCCCCAGAGCATCGCCGGGCCGATGCAGACCCGGGCCAGCGCCTCCCACCAGCCGTTGCTGAACCCGACCTCGTCCAGCAGCCCGACCCAGGCCAGCGGCTGCAGCCCGAACAGGCCGAACAGGGTCAGCCCGCCCAGGAGCGTCGCGATGAGCGGCACCGGCGGCGGCACCCGGCGGCCGCGCAGCAGCGGCACCCAGCGCGGGTACACCTCGCCCCAGCCGCTGACCAGTCCGAGGGTGAGGATGGTCAGCGCCTCGGTGGTCAGACTGAGGCCGAACACGTACGGGGTGCCCCACCAAGGCATGGGCGCACGGGCCGGGTCGACCGTGCCCATCTCGAAGCCGAACGCGAACGGCAGCCGCCACAGGCAGTGCGGCAGCACGATGAACGGGAGGGCCTTGGCGAGGCGCAACGCCCAACGGGGGGCGGGGCGTTCGGTGTCTCCGACCGGAATGTTCTTCAGCATGCGGCCAGCCTCGCGGGCGGCGCCCCTCCCCCGCCTCCACCGCGCGGCGCATCACCCTCCCCCGCGCGAGCCAACCGGGGCACCGGAGCTCGTCACAGTGGCGGAGGCGCGCAGGAAGTCGACGGGGCCGACTTCCTGCGCGGGAGCGCGGGGGCCTCGGTGGTCATGCGGAGGAGCTCATGCGAGCCGATACGGCGATTCGTCAGGCCACGGACTTCAGGCCGAAGCCCGCCGCCACCAGCCCGAGCACGTACGGCGTCTCGGCGCCGTTCAGGGCGGTCGGGTCGACCGAGTAGACCACCTTGCGGGAGAGGTCGCGGGTCGCGAACACCCCGCTGGTGGAGCCGGGCCGGGAGCCGGTCTTGCCCCAGGCGGTGACCCCGTTCGCCTGCAGGCGCTCCAGACCCATGCTCATGCAGGCCTTGCCGCCCGGGCAGTGGTTGTTGTGCGGGGCGACCGGCACGTCCGGAACGGTGAACAGCCGCTCCTGCTCGGACGCCGGGAGCAGCCGGCCCCGGAACAGCGCGGTGAGGAAGCGGTCCAGGTCGGCGGCGCTGGAGATCATGCCGCCCTCGGCCCACGGCCACGGGCTCTGCTCGGTCACGTCGGCGCGGTGCGAGCCGCCGTCGGCGTCGGGGACGGTCAGGTACGGGTGGGTGGCGGGGTGCCGCAGCGCGGGGTCGTCGCCGTCCGGGAGGGCGGTGTCGTGCAGGCCGAGCGGCCGGATGATCCGCTGCCGTAGCTCGTCGGCGTAGCGGTGGCCGGTGACCTTCTCGACGATCAGTCCGACGACGAAGGTGTTCATGCCGTTGTACTGCTGCTCGGTGCCGGGCGTGAAGCCGAGCGGCTCGCCGGCCATGGTCGTGATGACCTGCTCCGGGGTGAACGAGTCCAGGCGGTGGGTCTCGAACCAGCCGGTGCTGCCGTCGCCCCAGGGCCCGTTGTCGCCGTTGGGCAATCCGCTGGTGTGGTTGAGCAGTTGGCCGACCCGGACGCCCTGATAGGGGAAGTCCGGAAGGTACTGGCGCACGTCGGCGTCCAGGTCGATCCGGCCCTCGCCGGCGAGTTGCAGCACGACGGTGGCGGTGAAGATCTTCGAGATCGACCCGATCCGGAACCGGCCGGAGGCGTCCACGGTCATCCCGTCCTCCGCGGAACTGCCCGCGAAGTGCCCGCCGGAGCCGGTGATCCGCACGAAGGCGGCGGAGACGTCGGCGGCGGGCCGCTGGGCGAGGGCGGCCCGGACGGCGGCGGGGTCCAGCGGAGGAAGGGCCGAAGCGGTGGCGGTGGGCGCCGCGGCGAGGGCGGGCGTGCCCGCACCGACGGTCAGCGCGGCCGCCAGGGCGCCGGCGGCGGCGACAACGGCCCAACGGGTGCGGTGCGGGTAGGCGTTCACGGGTTCTGCTTCTCCAGACTGTTCGTCGTCCGGGCCGGTGAAGCGTTTCCCCGGCCCGCAGGAGGAGTCTTCCGAAGTCGACCGCCGGGATCATCAGGGTCGGACCGTCGATGATCCCTGATCTTCTGTCAGGGGTACCCCCGAGCTCGTAGGCTCGAAGCCTCGTTCACCTGGGGAGGCTTCATGATGCGGGTCCTGGTCACCGGCAGTGCCGGACTGGTCGGTTCGGCGATCGCGCGCCGGCTGCGGGCGGCGGGGCGAACGGTGGTCGGGGTCGACCGGCTGCCGTCCGCCGAGACGTCCGTGGTGGCCGATCTGCGCGATTCCGCGGCGTGGCGCGGTGCGCTCGACGGGGTCGGGGCGGTGGTCCACACGGCCGCGCTGCACGCGCCGCACGTCGGGGTGCGTCCGGACGCCGAGTTCCACGAGGTGAACGTCGGGGCGACGAGGGAGCTGTTGGCCGCGGCAACGGCGGCAGGGGTGCGGCGCTTCGTCTACACCGGCTCGACCTCGGTGTACGGGCACGCGTTGGAGCCGGTGGACGGGGCGGTCTGGATCACCGAGGAGGTGGCGCCCCGCCCGCGCGACGTCTACGACGAGACCAAGCTCGCGGCCGAACGCCTGGTGCTCGACGCAGGGGCGGAGGGCGGGCTCAGCACGGTCTGCCTGCGGATCGCCCGCTGCTTCCCCGAGCCGCCGGAGGTCGAGGCCCGGCACCGGCTCTACCGGGGTGTGGCCCTCGCCGACGTCGCCGAGGCCCACCTGCTCGCCGTCGAGGGCGACGCGGAGGGGGTCCTGAACGTCGCCGGGCCGTACCCGTGGCTGGAGGAGGACCTCAAGCGACTGCGGTACGACCCGGCCGGGTTGATCACCGGGCGGCTCCCCGAGGTGGCGGCCGGCTTCGCCCGGCGGGGCTGGGCGCTGCCCACCTCCGTCGACCGGGTGTACGTGTCCGCGCGGGCGGGTGCGGTGCTCGGCTACCGCCCCCGTCACGGTGTCTCGGAGCTCACCAGCCCGGGGGTGAAGTAGTCGCGCAGGTGGGCGATCCTGCCGTCGCGGACGCGGAAGATCTGGACCAGCGAGACGGTCTCGTCGGGGTCGAAGAAGGTGTCGATCTCCGCGATGAAGACGTCGGGGTCGGCGGTGGTGTGCAGCACGTACCCGGACTTCTCCAGGTTGGGCACCCGGCCGCCGCCCGTCTGCCGGGCGTAGTACGCCGCCATCGCCGCGCGGATCTGCTCGCGGCCGACCGTCCGCCGGGGGAAGTCGCCGCCCTCGGGTACGAGCGGCGCCTCGAAGACGCCGTCCGGGGTGAACAGCTCGGCGAGGGCGTCGGCGTTCGCGGTGATCGCGCCGGCGTGGACGTAGCGCTGGAAGATCTCCTGGTGCGTCGGGGACATGCGGGGCTCCTCGGATCCGGTGGTCGCCTGCTGGCTCACGTTCACTGGCTCACGTTCAGGCGAGTTCCCGCCGCATGAGCACGCACATCGTCTCGTACCGGCGGATCTCCCCGTCCGGCCCCTCCTCGTCCCAGGCGTCGGGCTTGCCGCCATACGCCAGGTAGCCCAGCCGCTCGTACAGCGCCCGGGCCCGCGGATTGCCCTCCTCCACGGCGAGTTCGGCCCGGCGCAGGCCGCGTGCCAGGATCCGCTGCTCCGCCGCACGGATCAACAGCGTGCCCAGGCCCAGCGATTGCAGCGCGGGGTGCACGGCGAGCTGCCACAGGTAGCCGGCGTCCTCGACGGCCCGGTAGTCGACGCCACCGATCGCCACCGGGAGGTCGGCGGGGGTGCACACCGCCAGATAGTCCACCTCGCCCGCCTCGGCACGCGCCAACTCCCGCTCGACGCTGCGCAGATGCAGGGCGGAACCGGACCAGGCGCAGGCCGGGAGGTCCTGGAGCCGGAGGTCCCGCACGTGGACCGGGATCGCCAAGGCGTCGCCGGCCGTCTCGTCCGGCGCCGGGCGCATCAGGGCCAGGTCCTCACCCCAGGCGTCCAGGGTCGGCCCGTGCCCGGCCGCCCGGGCCACGGCCTCGACCCGGGCGAACAGCCGCCGCTGGGCGGCCACGTCACCGGTCGCCCGGATCCGGTCGACCGCCTCCAGCAGCGCGTCGGCGTCCCAGCCTGGCAACGGGTGCCACGCCAACTCCCAGGCCAGGTAACGGTTGTACGGGCGAGGGCGGCGATCGAGGGCGAACAGCAGCTCCAGCAGGTGGTCCAGGCTCTCCGCCGCGTCGAGGCGGGCGGCCAGCCGGTGTCCGTCGCGGGCGTTCTTCACCGAGCGGTACAGCTGGTCGGCGTACGCGTCCAGCCGCTCGGCGGCGGCCCGGTGCGCCTCCTCGGGGTCGCGCCGGCCCTTGGCCGCCAGGACGGCCGTCAGCTCGCCGCCGGTCCGGTCCAGCACGACGCTCGCCCGGGCGAGCGCGTGGTCCTGCCGGCCGTCGGCCCCACGCAACCCGTCCACGGTGGTCACCACCACGTCCAACTCCGCACTGCGGTACCCGTCCAGGCCCGCCAGCCCGGTGGTCGCACCCTCGGCGAGGACCAGGTGGACGTCGTGGTCGGAGTGCTCGGTGACCATGCCCTCATGGGCCCGCGACCCCTTGAGGACGAGTCCGAGGACATCGGGGTCGGCGGCGGCCCGCTCGACCAAGGCATCGAAGCCGAGTGGGAGTGAGGGCATACCGGCGAGCCTACAATCCGGCTTCCCACAGCGCCCGTTGAATTCTCCGGGCTGTGGGGGCCACGGCCGCCCCGGTGGCATGCTCTGCACGCCCTCAGGTGCTGTGCGTGCGGTAGTCGGCGAGGAACCGCTCCAGCAGCGTGTCGGTGAACCGCTGCTCGACCGGCCTCCCTGTGACCAGGACCCGGAAGTAGACGGGGCCGGTGAGCTGGTCCAGGGCCAGGTCGAGATCGAGGTCGGCGGGCAGTTCGCCGCGATCCACGGCCCGACGCAAGATCGCCCGCTCCCACTCCCACTGTTGGGCGAGGTGGTCGGTGCGGAGGGTGTGCGCCAGCTCAGGATCGTGCTGGGCCTGCCCGATGAGGGCCCGCAGCACGGCCCCGGCGTCCGACGCGGTCAGGAAGCCGGTCAGCCGGCGCAGGTATTCGCGCAGGTCCTGCTCGACGCTCCCGCGGTCCGGCACCGCGAGCTCGCGCTCGGCGTCCGCGAGGTAGGTGTCCAGGAGAATGTCCACCTTCGAGTTCCACTGGCGGTAGATCGTCTGCTTGGCGACACCGGCCCTGGCCGCGATTCCTTCGATGGTCACGCCCGCGAACCCCCGCTCCACCAGGAGGTCGTCGGTGGCTCGCAGGACGGCCAGTCGGGCCTGCTCGCTGCGGCCATGTCGATTGCCGTGGTGCTTTCGGGTGCGTGCCCCGGCGGTGGTCCCGCTCTCACCCCGAGCATCGTCGTCCGTCAGTTCCAGTCGTGTCATCAGAGCATCCTCCTGACTCCAGTCTAACCCGTTGAGTAGACGCAACGGTGCGTCTACTCTAGGTGTGTCACCGCGGCTCCCGCCCGGCCCGAATCGAGGAGCGACATGATCGACAAGCGACACCGCAACAAAGCCCTGCTCGTCGCCGGATGCTTCTTCATGGAGATGCTCGACGGCACGATCGTCACGACCGCAGCCCCCCGGATGGCCCGCTCACTGCACGTCGACTCCGCCGCGATCGGGTTGGTGATCACCTCGTTCCTGATCACTCTGGCCACGCTGATACCGCTCAGCGGCTGGCTCACCCAGAGATGGGGCGTCCGGCCGGTCTTTCTCGGCGCAATAGCCGTCTTCACCCTGTCCTCGTTGGGCTGTGCGATCAGCACGACCTTGCCCGTGCTGATCGCCATGCGCGTTCTCCAGGGGCTCGGTGGAGCGATGATGGTGCCGGTCGGACGGCTGATCGTCCTGACCGGGACCGAGAAGTCCGACCTGATGCGGCTCATGGCCTACATCGTGTGGCCCGGGCTGATGGCTCCGGTCGTGGCACCGCTGGTCGGCGGCTTCATCACCACCTATGCCTCCTGGCCGTGGTTGTTCCTCATCAACATCCCGCTCGGCGTCGTCGCCTTCGCCATCGCCTGGCGCATCGTGGACGCCACGCCGCTCGAGACGCCCTCCCCCCTGGACCGGATCGGACTCGTCCTCACCTGTGCCGGCCTGGGCGCTCTCACCTACGCCGCCCACCTGTTCTCCGACACCGACATCTCCTGGACCTTCGCCACCGCCACCGTCCTGGCGTCGATCGGACTGCTCGCGGCTGCCGCCCGGCACCTCCTGCGGACCGAGGCTCCGCTGGTCAACATCCGAGTCCTGCGAATCCCCACACTGCGGGCATCCGTCACCGGCGGGTCGCTCTTCTGGCTCGTCGTCGGCGCCGGACCGTTCCTGCTTCCGCTGCTGTTCCAGAACGTCTTCGGCTGGAGTGCCGTCAAGTCGGGCGCGGTGGTGCTGTTCATCTTCGTGGGCAACATCGGGATCAAGCCGGCCACCACGCCGCTGCTCAACCGCTTCGGCTTCCGACCGGTCCTCATCGCCTCCACGCTGGTGATGACCGCGACGACGGCGGCCATCAGCCTGATCAGCGCCGACACGTCGATCATCCTCATCGCCGTACTGGTCCTGCTCAGCGGTATCGCCCGCTCGGTGGCGCTCACCGCCTTCAGCACGGTCGCCTTCAGCGATGTGGCTCCACAGGAGATGCGCGATGCCAACTCCATCAGCGCCACGAGCTACCAGGTCGCCGCCGGACTCGCCATCGGCGTGAGCACCGTCGCCCTGCGCGCCGGAGGACCCCTCGGCCGCTTCCTGCCCGGCCGTCCGGATGCCGGCACCGCCTACACGGTCGCGTTCCTCATGCTCGCTCTGCTCTCCTTGGGCGTTACCGCCACGGCTCTGCGCATGCACCCCGACGCCGGGGCGGACGTACGCCGGAAGCGGAGCCCCGTACCCGCCAGCCTTCCCTCGTCAGTGCGTCGCTGACGCCCAGGCAGCCGCCTCGCGGCCCCAGCCCCGCCGATCCCGCAGCCCGCGCGGACGGGCCGTGCCTCCGGGGGTGCCTCCGCCTGGAGCGCGGCGCCTGCCCGTAGGAGTGGGAGGCCGTCAGCGGTGGCCCAGGACGTTGACCACCCGTCCGCTGGGGTCGCGGACGAAGAACCGCCGCACGCCCCACTCCTCGTCCTGCAAGGGATGGACGATCTCCACGCCGTTCTCCCGCATGACCGCGTAGGCCGCGTCCACGTCGTCCACCTCGACGCTCAGGTCGGGGGCGACGGGCGCGGTCTTGTCGGCGCTCATGACGCTGATCTGCGCGGCCGGGCTGGACGGGGAGGCGAGCGTCATGATCCAGCCGTGGTTCATGACCTCCTCGAAGCCCAGCAGGCCGTAGAACTCACGGCTCTCCTGCGCGGCCTCCGAGCGGATGTTGGGCACGACACGGCGAACGGCCATCGATGACTCCAGACGAGAACGGACCTGCTTCCAACCCCTCCCCAGGATTACCACAGCACGCCCGGACTTCGCGCAGCAGGCGAGGCACCACGGGTTCCGGCCGCGTGATCATTCCTGCCGCTCGGCGCCGACCGCCCCCGGCGACGGCTTGGGCAGACGCGGCTCTCGATCACCGGACTCCTCACCCCCGGAGTCACCCGGTGGCGGAGTGCCCGGCGTCGCGGTCGAGGGAGCGCCCGGCCGGAACTCGACCACGAGTGAACCCCGGTAGCGCATGGCCGATCCGGGCGGGAGGCTCTGGGCCGTCACGGTCCACTGCCCCGGCCAGGTGAGTGCGCGCAGCGAGGGGCCGTCCGGGTCCGGCGGGGCGAGGACGACCCCGGCCTCCCCGGCAACCCGGCGCGCGGTGGCGAGTTCCAGCCCGACCAGGTCGGGCACTCGAACCAGTCTGGCGTTCGCCGGCCCCAGCCATGTCATGTCGGCACCCCCGTCCGAGTGTCGGCCGAGGAGCCCCCGAGGGTCGGACCGCCGGAGGTGGGCGCTCAGGCGCCGCAGAGCACAGGCCGAACCCTTGAAAGGTACCCCACACTCTGCCCAATGCGGCACCAGCGCACGGGAGTTCACCACCGAGGGACCGCGCCCGAAGGCGAGGAGTGGGAAGTCGATGTGGCCGACTTCCCACTCCTCGGTGGTTCACGGGGCGGCGGTGGGACTCGAAGTGGGGTGGGGCGTGGGGTGGTTGTGGTGGCGGGCGGTGAGGGGGTAGGCCCAGGCGAGCAGGGCGACGAGGAGCGCGAAGGGGAGGATCGTGCAGAGCACCGCGCCGCCGGGGGCCGCCTCGCTATCGCGGGGTTCAGGCGGCATCGGGGGCAGCAGGGGCGGTGAGGTCGAGTTCGGCCCAGACGGTCTTGGAGTTGGGACTACGGGGGATGGTGCCCCAGCGGTCGGCCAGGGCGTCGATGAGGGTGAGGCCGCGCCCGGACTGGGCGTTGGGAAGGTGGACGGTGGGGAGGACGGGGAGCCTGTCGCCCCTGGGGTCGCTGATCTCGATGCGCAGGGTGGTGCCCCGGCGCGCGGTGGTGGTGAGGGAGAGGTGCAGCTCGAACCCGCGCCCCGGAACGCGTCCGTGCGTGATCGCGTTCGCGGCCAGCTCCGCGACGATCAGGAGGGCGGAATAGAAGGGCTCGGTGTGGCTGAAGTTGACTCTCCAGGAGGTGAGTTGGCGCCGAGCGATGCGGCGGCAGATCGCCGCACCCTTGGGGGTCGCGGCGAGGACGGCGGTGTGGCGGCGGGGTCTGTCGAGGGGGATTTCGGTCGTCATGGGTAGAAGCGTGGCTGCGCGGACGTACCCTGACCATGGGGATGAGGCGCACAGAGAGTGGCTGTCCGAGTACGGACAGCCTTTGTTTGGCTGGCCGAAATTCAGGCGGGGTGGTTGGTATGTGCGCGGCGCGTCAGAGTGACTCGGGCGACGAGGTCCGGACCGAACTGCAGGAGAGCTTGGGAGAGGTCTCGGACTTCTTCCGAGCGATCGGGAAGCAGATCAAGCTCCTACGGGAGCAGGCCGGGATGACACAGAGGGAGCTCGGCGAGCGCATCGGGTACACCGAGCAGATGGTCAGCGCGGTGGAGCGCGGGGTTCGCACACCACAGCCGGAGATCCTCATCGCGGTGGACAGGGCCGTCAACGCCGGCGGCGTGTTGGCCGTTCAGAAAGATGACGTCATCAGCGCCCGAAAGAAGGCGCGCGTGCGGCACCCAGCATGGTTCCAGGGCTACGCCTCGCTGGAGCCCATCGCGATCGAGGCCCACGAGTACAGCTTGTATGCCATCCCGGGCCTACTCCAGACCGAGGCACATGCGCGCGCCGTGTACGGGATGAGGCAGCCGTTGCTGACGGAGGAAGTCATCAATCAGCGGGTGGCTTCCAGGATGGCGCGCCAGGAAATCCTGACCCGGTGGCCCCGTGCCATCTTCAGCTGGGTCATCGATGAGAGCATCCTCCTGCGACCTCTGGGCGGCTGGGACGTTCACGAGGAACAGCTCCAGCGCTTGTTGGAGGTGGGCCGAATGCGCGGGATGGCCATCCAGATCATGCCACTCAACAGGGTGGAGCACCCGGGACTCGGCGGGCCGTTCAACCTGATCACCCCCAAGGGGCGGCCGCAGACTGGATACATCGAGGCTCAGCAGAGCAGTCGACTGATCACGGATGAGGAGGAAGTCCGTATCATGAACGCACGCTACGGCGCCCTCCGAGCGCAGGCTCACACGCCGCAGGATTCCCTGACCTTGATCGAGAAGAAGCTGGGAGAACGATGAACGCGAAGGCATGGTTCAAGAGCAGCTACAGCACCAACGAAGGCGGCGCCTGCGTCGAGGTCGCCGAGACCCCCGGTGTCGTCCACGTGCGTGACTCCAAGGACAAGTCCGGCCCGCAGCTGGCCTTCGAGCCGACCGCGTGGAAGGCGTTCGTAGAGTTCGCCGTGACCGCCAAGGTTTGATCAGCCTTCCCCGATGGCCCACCACCTTCCCGGTGGCGGGCCATCGGCGTACCGTCAAAGACATGCAGCTTGCCTGGTTCAAGAGCAGCCACAGCAGCAACGAGGGCGGCCAGTGCGTCGAGGTCGCGTGGCGCAAGAGCAGCTACAGCAACAATGAGGGCGGCGAGTGCGTCGAGGTCGCCGAGACGACCACCGCCGTCCACGTCCGCGACTCCAAGGACAAGAGCGGCCCCCAACTGACCTTCGAGCCGACCGCGTGGAAGGCATTCGTGGAGTTCGCCGCCACCGCCGAGATCTGACCACCACCTTCCCAGTGCTGGGCCGTTGGCGTACCGTCAAAGGCATGCAGCTTGCCTGGTTCAAGAGCAGCCACAGCGGCAACGAAGGCGGCGCCTGCGTCGAAGTTGCCTGGCGCAAGAGCAGCTACAGCGGCAACGAGGGCGGCGAGTGCGTCGAGGTCGCCGAGACGACCACCGCCGTCCACGTCCGTGATTCCAAGGACAAGTCCGGACCCCAACTCGCCTTCTCCCCCGACGCCTGGCAGTCCTTCGTCGACTTCGCCCGCGCTCAGGCCCCCGCGTCCTGAGCCCGCCGCGCCACCAAGCACACGTGTGAGCGGTTGGCGTTCTGCGTATTCGGCTGCTCCACCCGGGCCGTGACCCCGAAGCCGGCCTGCTCCAGCAGCTCGACCAGCCGCCCCACCGGGAGCAGATACGAGGCGTACGACACCGGGTGCCCGTACGCCGACGTCGGGTGCCGCTCCTCGTCGCCGGCGTGGCCGCCCAGCAGCAGGTGACCACCGGGTGCCAGGACGCGAGCGAACTCGGCGAAGAGAGCGGGCAGTTGTTCGGCCGGGGTGTGGTGGACGGAGTACCACGCGAGGATCCCTCCGAGCGAACCGTCCGCCACCTCCAGGGCGCCCATCGAGCCGACGGTGAACCGCAGCCCCGGGTACGCCTGCCGCGCGAGGGCGATCATCGCGCCGGACACGTCGACGCCGAAGGCGGACAGACCGAGGTTGTGCAGGTACGCCGTGATCCGCCCCGGACCGCAGCCGAGGTCGGCGACCTCGCCGCCGCCCGTCTCCCGTACCAGCTCGGCGAACGCGCCGAGCACGGCCCGGGAGACCGGGTCCATGCCCTCGGGCGGCACCACCAGACGAAGGTAGTCCGCCGCCACGGTGTCGTACGACACCCGTACAGCGGCGAGGTGTGCGGGTTCGGTCATCACCCGGCCAGTTTGGCAGCCTTGGCAGCACGCTGGGCGAACACCTTGTCGCGCCGGTCGGCGGTCTGCTTCAACATTCGCTTGCGGTCGCGGGCGGAGAGCCGGTCGAGGTAGAGCCCGCCGTTGAGGTGGTCGGTCTCGTGCTGGAGGCAGCGGGCGAAGTAGCCGGTGCCCTCGATCACCACCGGTTCGCCGTGCTGGTCGACACCGCGCACCACCGCCCGCTCCGGGCGGGCGAGTTGGGTGTTGGCGCCGGGGACGGAGAGGCAGCCCTCGGTGTCCTCGATCAGGCGGCGGCCGGGCTCCTGCGCCTCGACGACCGGATTGAGCACGTGACCGACGTGCCGGACGCCCTCGTCGTCGGGGCAGTCGTAGACGAACAGGCGCAGGTCGACGTCGACCTGGTTGGCGGCGAGGCCGCAGCCGTCGGCGACGTACATGGTGGCGAACATGTCGTCGATCAGCCGGGCCAGTTCCGGGCTGCCGAAGTCCTCCGCGCCGGCCGTGCGGCAGCTGCGGGTGAGGATCTCCTCCCCCACCTCGGTGATCCGCAGGACGGTCGGACGGTCGTTCGGCTCGGACACGTGGTGCTCCTTCACGGGATGGACTTGCCGTCGACTTTGCAAAGTAGCAGACTTTGCAAAGTGACCGAAGAGACCGAAGACATCGTCAGATCCGGCGCCCTGCCCGAGCACGCCGTCCGCACCGCCCTGCTGGAGCTGCTCGCCGAACGCGGCACCCTGACCTCCACCGAGGCCGCCGCCCACCTCGGCCACAGCTCGGGCCTGTGCTCGTTCCACCTCCGCCAGCTCGCCCGCTACGGCCTGATCGAGGAGGCCCCGGCGACCGACGGCCGGGCCCGCCCCTGGCGCCTCCCCCAGAGCCAACCACCGGCCCCCCGGGACGAGTTCAGCGAACTGGCCCGAGGCCTGGAGGACGAGAGCCACCAGCGCTGGCTGGCCCGCCGCGCCGAGGCCCCCGCCGAGTGGCAGCGGGACGAGGCGTTCAGCGCCGTCGTCCACCTCACCCCCGAGGAGCTGACCGCCGTCGGCGAGGCCGTCCGGCAACTGCTCGCCCGCTACCGCGACCGGGACGACGACCCCGCCGCCCGCCCCGCCGGGGCCCGTCCGGTCGCCGCCGTGACCCGGCTCTTCCCCCTGCTCGACCAGTAGGTCAGGCCGCCCGGGCCCGCCAGGCCCGCACCACCGGCCCGGCCACCAACCCCGCCACCGCTCCCAGCACGACCCCCTGCACCCCGTCCCAGACGTTCTGCACGTCGCAGGCCCGCCCGATCACCGGCGCCGCGTACTGCAGCGCCGACACCCCGAACGGCAGCACCGCCGCACCCGCCAGCGCCACCGCCGCCCGCCGTCGCGTCCCGGCCAGGGCGGCGGCGAAGCCCACCGGGGCGTAGGTCGCCAGCTTGAGTTCGATGTGCCGCACGTGCAGCAGCTCGTACGGCGAGCGCGGCCGCCCGCCCCGCACCGTGCAGTGCCGCACGGCGTCCCGCGAGAGCTGGAACGCCTCCGGCAGCAGCGTCGCCACCACGACCCCGCCGAGCCCGAGCAGCAGCACGAAGCCGACCACCCAGTGCGCCCGCAGCAGCCGCCCCACCGGCCGGTTCAGCAGCGCAGCCGGGACGAGGGAGAGCAGCAGTCCGGGCCAGAACATCGGCATCCCACCGAGCACCCCACTGATCACGCCTCAACGGACGCGTCGAACGGCCGCCCGGTTCTCCCCGCACCGGTTCGACGGGGGCCGCTGCGCGGTACAACAGAAGCATGGCTAGACAGACGATCGCCGTGATCTACGTGCTCGCGATGGTGGCCCTCGTGGTCGGTGTGGACTTCCTGTTCTTCCGCAACCACTTCTGGCCGCGACTGCTGGTGAACATCGGCATCGTCCTGGTGTTCGCGGCGTTCTACCTGCGGTTCCTCAAGCGCTGACGGAAGCCCTCAGCCCAGCGGGCTCAGCCGCCACTTCTGGCTGTCGCTGTCGTCGTGCTCCCACTGGTGCACCGGGGCGCCGTCGTCCGTCCGCCCGTCCTGGACGTCCAGGTACTTGTCACTGCCGACGCACTGGAGCCGGTAGACGCCGCCCCCGGCCTCGGTCACCCGCCAGCGCTGGGCGGCGGTGCCGTTCCCGGTCCACTGCTGGACCCGGGCGCCGTTGTGCCGGCTGGCGCCGGTCACGTCCAGTACCTTGCCGCTGAACACGCTGGTCAGCGTGTACAGCCCGTAGCCGACGGGGGTGAGCGTCCAGCGCTGGTTGGGGCCGCCGTGCCCGGTCCACTGGAGCACCGAGCCGTCGCTGAGCACGTCCAGGGCCTTGCCGCTGTACACGTTGACGAGCGTGTAGGTGCCGGCCTCCGGCAGGGGCCGGGCGGTCTCCGGGCCCGGCTCCCGCACCTCCACCGAGGACACGGCGTCGTTCATGTCGCCGACCTCCTCGTTGCTGTAGACGTACGGGCGGACGGTCCGCTGGTCGACGACCAGCCGTTCGGCGCGCCCGGGCAGGACGTCGATCCGGCGGCCGCCGTAGCCGGCGTCGTCGTAGAGGGAGATGGTGCGGCCGGTGCGGTTCACGTACGAGGAGGCCCGGCCGTCGAAGCCGACCTCCCCGAGGTTCCCGGCGGAGGCGTCGCCGATCAGGATGTCCGCGGGGCCCTTCCGGTTGAACTCCACGTCGTCGTACAGCGCCCAGTGGCCCGGCGGGCACGCGTCCACGCCCTGGCCCCGGATGATCCGCACCGTCATGTCCGTCCCCGTCCCCAGCTCGTTCGGGCGCCCCGCCGACCGGTCGGGGCGCACCGATGCTAGGCGGACCGGGGCCGTGCCGCCGTGCACCTGACACGCAACTGGCCGGAACGGCACGGGAGTTGGCCGGGGCTCTTCGCACACCTAGGGAGCGCGGTGGTACCGGACGGAAGGACGTTCGTCGACCTCCACTACTGGACGATCAGGTACCGCTGCTCGCTCCCCCCGCTCTCGCAGGCGCCGGTGCTGATCGGCCCGCCCGTGCAGTCCCCCGGCCCGGTGGTGAAGACCGTCCAGATGTACACCCCGGGCGTCTTCGGCGTGTACGTCAGGCTCAGCCCGGGCTGCCAGGGCCGGTGGTCCCAGTCGTTGGCGCCCGGCGCCAGGATGTTCACCGTGGAGTTGCTGCCGGACGTCGCCCAGCTGAAGTCCACCGGCTGTCCGGCCTTGACCACCTGCTGGTCCGCCGGGAGGACCAGCAGCGGGGCGGAGGGCGCGGCCTTGACCGGGTTGGTGCCCCGGTTCTGGTCCGTCTGGACGTTCAGGTAGCGGGAGATGCTCCAGCCGCTGCCGATGCTGCCGTTGGAGGTGTTGGCGGCGACCACGGCCCACTGGTAGACCCCGGCCTCGGTGGGCTTGAAGGTGCAGTCGCCGGAGGTGAGCCAGCCGGAGCCCTGCCAGGGCTGGTCGCCGCGCTTGGTGAAGACCTTGGTCACCGCGCCGGTCCTGTCCCAGCTGAGCACCAGCGACTTGCCCAGGGTCAGGCCGTCCCGGTCGGCCGGGGTGACCAGGCCGGGCGGGTGCGGGGTGTCGGCCGGGACGGACGGGGGCGGGCCCTGGTTCGGGGCCGGACTGGCGCTGCCGGCCGCGGCGCCGCCGAAGCCGCCGGCGGTCCCGCCGGTCACGCAGTCCGGCGGGCTGCCGTCGTCCTTGGCGACCACGAAGCCGCCGTTGTCCAGGCCGGGGCCGCCCTTGTCCCGGGTCAGGTAGAGCGGCACCGTCACCCCGGCCGCGACCAGTGCCAGCGCGCTCGGCACCAGCACCCACAGCCGGCGCCGCGTCCGGCGGCGCCGGGCCCCGGCCTCCTCGGTCCGCGCCCAGCCGTCGACCCCGTACGGGTCCCCGCCCAGCATGGTCGGCACCCGGGTCGGCGGCACCGACGGCGGCACCGGGACGGGCGGCCCGAAGGAGCCGGTGACCGGGCCCACCTGCGGCTCCACCAGCGGCACTTCGGGCACCGCGGGCCGCACCCGCAGCGGCTCCGGCAGCCAGGAGCCGGTCGGCCCGTCGTACCCGGGCGGCCCGAGCCGCTCCAGCAGCCGGGCGGGCGTGGGCCGGTCCTCCGGGCGGCGGGCCAGGCAGGCGGCGACCAGCGGGCGCAGCGCCTCGGGCACGCCGCCGAGGTCCGGTTCGGTGTGCATGATCCGGTAGAGCAGCACCTGCGGGTTGCCGCCGCCGTACGGGTCGCCGCCGGCCGCGTGGCAGAGCACCCGGCCGAGGCTGAACACGTCGCAGGCCGGGGTCAGCGGCTCGCCCGCGATCTGCTCGGGGGCCATGTAGCCGGGGGTGCCGATGACGGTCTGGGTGCGGGTGATCGAGGCACCGTCCAGGGCGCGGGCGATGCCGAAGTCGATGACCCGCGGCCCGTCGTCGCCGAGCAGCACGTTGGAGGGCTTGAGGTCCCGGTGGACCAGCCCGACCGCGTGGATCGCCGCCAGCGCCTCGGCCAGCCCGGCGCCGAGCACCCGCAGCACCGGTTCGGGCAGCGGGCCGTGCTCGGCGACGGCCGCCTCCAGGGACGGGCCGGGGATGTAGGCGGTGACCAGCCAGGGCGGGTCGCCGTCCGGGTCGGCGTCGACCACCTGGGCGGTGTGGAAGCCGCCGACCCGCCGGGCGGCCTCCAGCTCCAGGGTGAAGCGGCGCCGGAAGAGCGGGTCGGTGGCGAGGTCCCAGTGCACGCACTTGACCGCGACCAGCCGCCCACCGGGCGAGCGCCCCAGGTACACGATCCCCATCCCACCGCTGCCGAGCCGCGCCAGCAGCCGGTAGCGGCCACCGATCGTCGTCGGATCGGTGGGTCTCAACGCCTCCACAGCCGCCCCCGGCGTGATGCAACGTCAACTGCTGTTCCCCCGAACGGAATCATCTCAGTTGCGGGCACGCCGGAACAGTTCATCGGGGCAAAAGATCGCCCGGGGGCCGCCCGGTGCCCCGACGCAGCTCAGCGCGGGATCGGGTCAGTGCGGGATCGAGGTGATCAGCTCCTGCGCCCCCTGCCGCTTGAGCGCCAGGGCGACGGAGGTGCCGAGGTCCTCCGGGCTGAGCGCGCCCGCCCACTCGTGGGCGTCCAGCACCCGCTTGCCGTCCGGGGTGAAGACCCGGCCGCGCAGCGAGAGCCGGCCGTCCGCCTCGGCGGCGGCGAAGCCGGCGATCGGGCTGTTGCAGTGGCCCTGCAGCACGTGCAGGAACATCCGCTCGGCGGCCGCCTCGCGCCAGGTGTCGTGGTGGCCGAGCCCGCCGACGGCCTCGACGGTCGCCGCGTCGTCCTCCCGGCACTGCAGCACCAGGATGCCGGCGCCGATCGGCGGGCACATCGCCTCGATGCCGAGCACCTCGGTGATCCGCTCCGGCAGACCGATCCGCTCCAGGCCGGAGACGGCGAGCAGCAGGGCGTCGACCACCCCGGCGTCCAGCTTGGCGAGCCGGCTGTTGGCGTTGCCGCGGATCGGCACGCACTCCAGGTGCGGGTGGGAGGAGGCGAGTTGGGCGATGCGGCGGACGGAGGAGGTGCCGATCCGGGTGCCGGGCGGGAGTTCGGCCAGGGTCAGCCCGCCGGGGTGGACCAGCGCGTCGCGGATGTCGTCCCGGCGCAGGTACGCGGCGAAGACGGTGCCGGCGGGCAGCGGGCGGTCGGCGGGCACGTCCTTGAGGCAGTGCACGGCGACGTCGGCCTCCCCGGCGAGCAGCGCGGCGTCGACCTCCTTGGTGAACGCGCCCTTGCCGCCGAGCGCGGCGAGGTCCCCGGTCCAGCGGTCGCCCGAGGTGGTGACCGGCACCACCTCGGTGCGCAGTCCCGGGTGCAGTACGGCGAGTTCGGCGCGGACCCGGTCGACCTGGGCGAGTGCCATGGGCGAGGAACGGGACACGATGCGGATCAGCTCAGCGGTGGCCATGGCGCGATGATAGGGGTCCTCACGGTCCGGACCGCCGCTCGGTCACGTACTCGGCGTAACGCCGCGTCGCCGTCGCCTCCTGGACGTCCCCCAGCACCGGTCCGACCGCGCCGAGCGCCGTGCCGGCCGCCACCAGCAGGCTCGCGCCGCCGAAGCGGTAGCCGTCGGCCGCGCCGACGGCGGCCAGGGCGAGCGTGGGCAGCACGGCGACCAGGCCGGTGCCGAGCACCTCGGCGACGGCGAGCCGTCCGCGCACGTAGGCCAGGTACGCGACGGTGGGCCGCCCGGACCGGATCCCGGGGATGAACGCCCCCTCGCGCTGCATCACCTCGGCCTCCGCCTGCTCCGACCGCCCGGCCAGCGCCGCCAGCCCGGCACCGACGGCGGCGAGCGTGAACAGCAGCACCAGGTACGGCAGTCGGGGCGGCGCGAAGGGGGCGAGCAGCAGTGCGGCGGTCACCGCCGGGACGAAGCCGCGGTGGCTGAGCACCAGCGGCAGGTACGTCGGCTCGCGGCCCCCGGACCGCCGTACGCCGATCATCCGCCGGGCGTACTGGACCGGGACGTGCCGCCCGCCCCGGCGCCCGGTGATCACCAGCGCGGTGGTCGCCGCCAGCGCGAACAGCGCCGCCACCAGCACCAGCGCGTAGCCGGCCGGCCCGGACTCCCGCTCCACGTCCCAGAGTTGGCCCGGCAGGACGGCGAGCACCTGGGCGAGCAGCAGCACCGCGAGGCCGTGGCCGAGCCCGTACCGGGTCATCCAGCGGGCCAGCGCCAGCACCGCCAGCGCGCCGAGCGCGGTGCAGCCGGTGATCGCCGCGACGGCAGGCGCGCCGTGCCAGCGCAGCACGCCGTCCCCGGCGGCCGGACCCGGCAGCAACCGGCCGGTGTCGGCGGCGAGTCCGAGCGCCAGGCCGCCGAGCAGGCCGAGGACGAGGGTGGTCCAGGCTTCGAGCCGGCGCAGGACGGCGCGGCCGGCCTCGCCTTCCGCGCGCAGCGCGGCGAGTCGGGGGCTCACCCGGGTGAGCCCCAGCAGCAGTGGGCGGGCCAGGAAGACCACCAGGGCGCCGAACGGGAGCAGCGCCAGCCGGTAGAGTCCGCCGCCGGTCACCAGGTCGACCAGGCCGCGCAGTTGGTCGCCCGGCAGGGTGCGGTCGGCGACCCGGCGCAGGACGGCCGGGTCGACGCCGGGCTGCGGCAGGCTCTGCCCGAGCCGGAACAGCACCACGCCGCCCAGTGTCACAGCGGCCCGAACGGCCGGTCCGGAACGGTTGACGGACACCCGCTTCACCCCTTCTCCCCCGATGTCGGCGCGAGGTGGGACGCGACGGACGGCCGGGCGGTTCCCCACCCGGCCGTTCCTCAAGTCCCCGCGAACACCGCCATGTTGCGCGGTCCCCCCGCGGGCGACCGCCACGTTGCGCGGTTCCCCGCAGGGGCTCACTCGTTGTGCAGCACCTCGGCGATCGGCAGCCGGGCCGCCGAGCGGGCCGGGACGAGCGCGCCGAGGACGGCGATGGCGACGCCCGCGAGGGCGAGTCCGGCCAGCAGCGGGGCGCCCCAGACGTCGATCATCGCGTCGGTGAAGTGGATGATCCGGACGTGCTCCACGATCACCCGGTGCACCAGGATCCCGATCGGGATGCCGATGATCCCGCTGGCCACGCCCTGCCAGGCCACCGAGGTGACCGTCATCGCGACGACCTGCCGGGGCGTCATCCCGATCGACTTCAGCATCCCGAGGTCGCGGCGGCGCTCCCGGACGGTGAGCAGCAGGGTGTTGAAGACGCCGAGCGCGGCGACCACCGACAGCAGGACGGTGAAGACGGTGCTGAAGGTCTTGATCGCGACGACCGGCCCCTCGGCGTTCGCCGTGACCGCCGAGGTGGACAGGCTGGGGTCGGCGGCGTCGACCGCGTCCCGGTAGGCCTTGGCGTCGGCGCCGGCGGCGAGCCGGACGTCGTACTCGACCACGTGCGGGTCGGGGGTGAGCAGCGCGCGGGTGGCGTCGTTGGAGGTGATCGCGTTGGCGTTGCCCTGGACCTCCAGGCCGACCAGGGTGACGGTGGTCTGCCGGCCGTCCAGCAGCAGGGTGACCTTGTCGCCGAGCTTGAGGCCGTGCTGGTCCAGGAAGGACGGGCCGGCCTCGATCTCGTTCAGCCCGGTCGCCGGGCGGCCCTCGACCACGTTCAGCCGCCGGTGGTCGACCATGGCGTCGCCGCCGTAGAAGTTGGCGAAGACCAGTTGGGGCTGGCCCACCAGGCCGACCCGGACCAGGCCGCGGACCGAGACCTGGTCGGCGCCGGGGGTGGCGTGCAGCATCGCCGTGGTCTGCTCCGGGGTCAGCCGGGGCGCGACCTTGTTCTCGGAGAAGGCGCTGGTCTGCACGTCGATGTGGGTGTAGCGGTCGGGCGCGGTCATCGACCGGGCCAGGGTGCCGGTGACGCCGGTGGTCACGGTCACGGTGACCACGCCGAGCACGATCGCGGCCATGGTCAGCGCGGTGCGGGCCGGGCGGGCGAAGGGCTGGCCGAGGCCGAGGCTGACGGCGCGCGGCAGCCGGGTGCCGCTCAGCCACCGCTGGACCTTCAGGCCGCGCCCGGTGCGCGGGGCGCTGCCGGCCGAGATGGCCTCGGCGGCGGAGAGCCGGCGGGCCCGGGAGGCGGGGACCAGTGCGGCGAGGGCGACCAGCAGCGGCACGCCGAGCAGGGTGGCGACCGGCAGCCAGCCGGCCGGTTCGATCACGGCGGTGCCGGTGGCGATCCCGGAGAAGGCGGTCTCCAGGATCGGGTAGGCGGCCGCCCAGCCGGCCGCCGTGCCGAGCACGGTGCCGACCACGGCGGGCACCGAGACCATGGTCAGGTAGACGGTGACCACCTGGCGCGGGGTGAAGCCGATCGACTTCAGCACCCCGATGTGCCGGTAGCCGGAGACCACCGCACCGCTCACCACGTTGCCGATGATCAGCACGGCGACGATCAGGCCGAGCACGCCGAAGACCGTCATCAGCGGCAGGTAGGCGTCGGCGCCGGCCGAGAAGGCCTGCTTGAGCACCAGGTAGGACTGGCCGTTGGCGACGGCGTCCGTCGGCAGGCCCTCGGTGGCCCGGTCGAGCGAGGCGGTGAGCTGCTGGGCGCTGCCCGCGTCGGTGAAGCGGTAGAGCATCTGCCGCCCGGTGGGGTGCAGGGCGGCGGCCTGTTCGGGGGTGACCCAGCCGCCGGAGGTCTGGCTCATGTCGGTCGCGAAGCCGACGATGGTGAGCTTCAGCCCGGTGCTGGTGGTGAGGGGCGTGCCGAGGTACTTCGCCGCCCCGCCGCCGGGGGTGTCGATGACCACCTCGCCGGGGGCGGTGGCCCACCGGCCGGACAGCACCTCGACCCGGTCCACCGGCGCGGCCGCCGGGTCGGGGCGGCCGACCAGGGTGAGCGGGCCCGGCGCGTGGCCGACCCAGTCCTGGGGGATGGTCACCACCGCCTGGTCGAAGGGCCCGGCGGCCGCCTCGACGCCCGGCCGGTGGGCGGTGGCGGCCAGTTGCTCCGCCGAGCCCTTCGCCGGGTCGAAGACGGCGCTGACGTGGGCGCCGCGCTCGGCCTCGAAGGCGGCGTCGAAGGGGGCCCGGGCGGCGCTGATCACCGCGAGGGCGAGCAGCACGGTCGCGGTGGAGCAGAACACCACCAGGCCGATCACCACGGTCTGCACCCGGCGGCGCTTCACGGCCGCCCGGGAGGCCCGCCACACGGCGCCGGTCATGACTGGGCCTCCAGCATCCGCTCGCGCGCCACCCTGCCGTCCGCGACCTCGACCAGCCGGCTGGCGCAGCGGGTGGCCAGGGCCGGGTCGTGGGTGACGATCAGCAGGGTCTGCCCGATCTGGTTGAGGTCGATCAGCAGGTCCATCACCTGCTCGCCCGAGCGGCTGTCCAGCGCGCCGGTCGGCTCGTCGGCGAGCAGCAGCGCCGGGCGGTTCATCAGGGCGCGGGCCACCGCGACCCGCTGGCGCTCGCCGCCGCTGAGGGTGGCCGGGTAGACGTCCTTGCGGTGGGCGACGCCGAGTTCGTCCAGCAGTTCCAGGGCCCGGCGGCGGGCCTGGCGGGCGCCGGTGCCGGTGAGTTGGGCGGCCAGGGCGACGTTGTCGAGCGCCGGGAGGTCGTCGATCAGGTTGAAGAACTGGAAGATCATGCCGATGTGGCGGCGCCGGAACAGCGCGAGCCCGTGCTCGTTCAGCCCGCCCAGGTCCTGGCCCTGCACCCGGACGGTGCCGGCGGTGGGCCGGTCCAGCCCGGCCACCATGTTCAGCAGGGTGGACTTGCCGCACCCCGAGGGGCCCATCACGGCGACCGCCTCACCCGCGCGGATCCGCAGGTCGAGGCCGTCCAGCGCCTTGGCGTCACCGAACTCCTTGTGCACCCCGGACAGCTCGACGACGTACGGCGCGTCGTCGGGGCGGGTGGTCCCGTCGTGGTCGTTGCTCATGGTCGACGACGGTAGGCGCGGCCGGCCGGGCGTCACGTCCCACCCCGGGTGTAACCGCAGGTGGCCGTAGTACCGGGGATGTACGGCGGCGGCACCCCCGGATGATGTGGATCAAGCACCGGCCTGGGAGGCTGGCGCCATGGGGGGAAGCGGAACGGACTGGATCGTGCTCGCGGTGGCGGGCGCGGCCTGCGCGGGCGCCGGCTGGCTGGGCGTCGCGCTGGTGCGGGCGCGCAGGTTGTACCGGCAGGCCGTCGGCGAGCGCGGCTGGCTGCTGGAGCGCGAGCGGGAGAGCGCCGCGAGCGCCGCCGTGGACGCCGAACGGGCGCGGATCGCCGCCGAGTTGCACGACATCGTGAGCCACAACGTGAGCCTGATGGTGGTGCAGGCCGGGGCCGCCCGCGAGGTGCTGGCCACCATGCCGGCGGAGGCGGCGGCCGCGATGGGCGCGGTCGAGGCGGCCGGCCGGGACACCATGACCGAGCTGCGGCACCTGCTGGGGCTGCTCGCCCCGGCGGCGGACGGCAGCGAGGAGCCGGCTGCGGCGGACTTCGCGCCGCAGCCGAGCCTGGGCCGGCTGAGCCCGCTGATCGACCGGTTCTCCTTCGCCGGGCTGCCGGTGGAGGTGCGGATCTCCGGCGAGCCGCGGCCGCTGCCCGGCGGCATCGACGTGACGGCGTACCGGATCGTCCAGGAGGCGCTGACCAATGCGCTCAAGCACGGGGACGGGGTGACGGCGGAGGTGACGGTGCGGTACGCGGACCACTACCTGCGGGTGGAGGTGCTCAACTCCGGCCCCAGCGTGCTCTCCGGGGCGCCCGCGAAGCCGCGCCCCACCGACGGCGCCGGGCGCGGGCTGCTCGGCCTGCGCGAGCGGGTCGCGGTGTACGGCGGGGACCTGGACGCCCGGCGCCGGCTCGGCGGCGGCTTCCGGGTGCGCGCCCGCATCCCGCTGGACCGGCCGTGACGGGGGAGACCGTGGAACGGACCGAGGAGCGCCGCCCCCGGGTGGTGATCGCCGACGACCAGGAACTGGTCCGCACCGGCTTCCGGATGATCCTCACCGCACGCGGCATCGACGTGGTCGCCGAGGCCGGCGACGGCGCCGCGGCGGTGGCCGCCGTGCTACGGCACCGGCCCGACGTGGCCCTGCTGGACATCCGGATGCCCACCATGGACGGCCTGGAGGCGGCCCGCCGGATCCTGGCGCAGGCGCCCGACTGCCGGGTGATCATGCTGACCACCTTCGACCTGGACCACTACGTCTACGCGGCGCTGTCGGCCGGGGCCAGCGGCTTCCTGCTCAAGGACGTCACCTCGGCCCATCTCGCCGCCGCCGTACGGCTGGTGGACACCGGCGACGCACTGCTCGCCCCGTCGATCACCCGCCGCCTGGTGGAGCGCTTCGCGGCCGACGCCCCGCGCCCCGCCGCCCGCCCCGCCGACGCCCCGCGGCTGCACCGCGACCTGGCGCCGCTCACCCCGCGCGAGGCGGAGGTGCTCGGACTGCTGGGACGCGGGCTCTCCAACACCGAGTTGGCGGCCGAACTGACCCTCAGCGAATCGACGGTGAAGACCCATGTGGCCCGGATCTTCGCCAAGTTGAACCTGCGCGACCGGGCCCAGGCGGTGGTGCTCGCCTACGAGACCGGACTGGTCGCACCTGGCGCGAACGACTGATCGTCAACTCGACTACCAGGACGAGTAATTCGCATGACAATCATCCATCTCACTCATTAGAGGGAAGAGTTCATCGGATTCACATCTTTGCCATTTCATGGGGGAACATCTGCATGTCCGCGCCCGAACTCCCCGCACACCGCGCACCGTTCGGGCGGCTCCGCACCCTCATGACACCCGCATGCCGAAGACCCTGGATTGGACAGGCCCGTGACCGCCACCACCCCCGTGTGGGACTGCCCCTTCCACCACACCGACGGCCTGGAGTTCGACCCCCTCCTCAAGCGGCTGCTCACCGAGGCCCCGATCGCCCGGATCCGGCTGCCGCACGGCGAGGGCGAGGCCTGGCTCGCCACCCGCTACGAGGACGTCAAACTGGTCACCACCGACCGCCGGTTCAGCCGCGCCGCCGGCATCGGACGGGACCTCCCCCGGATGACGCCCGCCGCGATCGCCCAGGCCGAGTCGATCAACCTGATGGACCCGCCCGAGCACAACCGGCTGCGCCGCCTGGTCGCCCAGGGCTTCACCAACCGCCAGGTCGAGCGGATGCGCGCCCGCACCCAGGCCGTCGTGGACGGCTACCTCGACGAGATGGAGGAGCACGGCGCCCCCGCCGACCTGGCGCACTTCCTCTCCGCCCGGCTCCCGCTGCACACCATCAGCGACCTGCTGGAGATCCCCGAGCCGGACCGCGACCGGCTGCGCGGCTGGGCCGTCGCGATGATGCGGATGGGCCCGGGCAGCCGGGACGGCCAGGAGGAGGCCAAGGCCGGCCTGCGCGGCTACTTCACCGCGCTCACCGCCGAACGCCGGGCCGACCCCGGCGAGGACCTGATCAGCGCGCTCGCCACCGCCCGCGACGGCGAGGACCTGCTGAACGCCGACGAACTCGCCGTCATGGCGATGGTCCTGCTGGTCACCGGCCACGACACCAGCACCTACCAGCTCAGCAACATCACCTACACCCTGCTCACCCACCCCGAGCAGCTCGACAAACTCCGCGCCCGGCCGGACGCCCTGCCGAACGCCCTGGAGGAGCTGCTGCGCTTCATCCCGTTCCGCCAGGGCGTGGGCATCGCCCGGGTCGCCACCGAGGACGTCGAGCTGGGCGACGTGCTGATCCGGGCCGGCGAGGCCGTGCACGTCTCCTACCTGACCGCCAACCGGGACGCCTCGGTCTACGAGCGCCCCGACGAGCTGGACCTCGACCGCACCGCCGGGCCCGTCAACATGACCTTCGGCCACGGCCAGCACCGCTGCCTCGGCTCGCACCTCGCCCTGATGGAGCTCCAGGTCGCCATCGGCACCCTGCTGCGGCGCTTCCCCCGGCTGCGGCTGGCCGTCGACCCGGCCGAGCTCGACTGGGACTCCGGTTCGATCTGGCGCTTCCCGCGCACCCTGCCGGTCGCCTGGTAGCCCCCTCCCCCACCCCGTCAAGCCCGACCCTGGGGAGACCCATCACCATGGCCGTACTCTGCCGTCCCGCCATCGCCGTCCCCGAGCACGTCATCACCCTCGACGAGACCCTCGACCTGGCCCGCACCCTGCACGCCGACCACCCCCAACTCGCCCTGGCCCTGCGGCTGATCGAGAACACCGGGGTGCGCACCCGGCACCTGGTCCAGCCGATCGAGCAGACCCTCACCCACCCCGGCCTCACCGTCCGCAACCAGGTGTACGAGCGGGAGGCCAAGCGCCGCGTCCCCGAGGTGGTCGAACGCGCCCTCGGCCACGCCGAGTTGGTCGCCCAGGACATCGACCTGATCATCTACGTGTCCTGCACCGGCTTCATGATGCCCTCGATGACCGCCTGGCTGATCAACACCCTGGGCTTCCGCTCCGACACCCGCCAGGTGCCGATCGCCCAGCTCGGCTGCGCGGCCGGCGGCGCCGCCGTCAACCGCGCGCACGACTTCTGCCGCGCCTACCCGGGCGCCAACGTGCTCATCGTCGCCTGCGAGTTCTGCTCGCTCTGCTACCAGCCGAGCGACCTCGGCATCGGCTCGCTGCTCTCCAACGGACTGTTCGGGGACGCCGTCGCCGCCGTGGTGATGCGCGGCCAGGGCGGCACCGGGGTGCACGTCGAACGCAACGGCTCGCACCTCGTCCCGGACACCGAGAACTGGATCTCGTACGGGGTCAAGGACACCGGCTTCCACTTCCAGCTGGACAAGCGGGTGCCCGGCACCATGGAGATGCTCGCCCCCGCGCTGCGCACCCTGGCCGGACAGCACGGCTGGGACGTCTCCGGACTGGGCTTCTACATCGTGCACGCCGGCGGCCCGCGGATCCTGGACGACCTGTGCCACTTCCTCAACCTGCCGCCGGAGACGTTCCGCTACAGCCGGGCCACCCTGACCGAGCGCGGCAACATCGCCAGCGCCGTCGTCTTCGACGCCCTGGCCCGGCTGTTCGCCGACGGCGGGGTGGGCGAGGGCACCACCGGCCTGATCGCCGGCTTCGGGCCGGGCATCACCGCCGAGATCTCGCTGGGCAGTTGGGTCGACGCCCCGACCGGAGCGGCGCGCCGACGCCCGCGCGCCATCTCCACCTCCGACATCGCCCTCGTCCACCAAGGCGTCCCCCGCCGTTTCCCGGCCGGCACTACGATCACCGAATGACAGACACCACGGACCGCACCGACACCGACGCCTCCGGCAGAGCCGCCGAACTCGCCGCCCTCTTCCCGGCGTTGCACGCGCCGCAGTACTGGGCCTGGGGCCGCTACGACGCGCAGTTCTCCACCGAGCTGCCGCCGGACGAGCTGGTCACCAACATCCACCTGGTCGGGTTCACGGACGACGCGGTGGTGCTCTGCCGGGACGACCGGAACCACTGGTTCCTGCCCGGCGGCACCCGGGAGCGGGACGAGTCGGTCGCCGACTGCCTGGCGCGCGAGCTGCGCGAGGAGGCCGGCGCCCGACTGGTCGGCGCACCGGCCTGGCTGGGTGCGCACCGGTGCCACACCGAGGACGCGGTGCCGTACCGGCCGTGGCAGCCGCACCCGGACAAGGCCTGGCTCTGGGGCTGGGGCGAGGTCGAGCTGGACTCGACGCCGACCAACCCGGTGGACGGCGAGCAGGTGGTGGAGGTCCGGGCCGTCCCGGTCGCGGAGGCGCAGCGGCTGCTGCTCGCCGGGCACGACGCCTGGTGGGGCGAGCTGATCGGGTTGGCCGTGGAGCTGCGGCGGCGGGCCGGGCGGGGCTGAGGCCTCCCGGCGCCGGGGTCGTCCCGGCCAGGACGAGGTCACTCAGGGCGAGGTCGCCATGGCCGCCGGATATTCCCGCTGAGGCGGAAGATCACTGGAACGGCGGAACATCTCGCGGCTGTGTCCGTTTTGCGGTGGTACGACTCATTCCATGGACACCAACGCCTTGGCTGCTTCGCTGGCAGTGGACTACCCGGTGCTCAACATCTTCTGGACGATGTTGGAGCTGTTCCTGTGGATCCTCTGGTTCTTCCTGCTGTTCAAGATCATCACGGACATCTTCCGCAGCCACGACCTCAGCGGGTGGGGCAAGGCCGGCTGGCTGGTCCTGGTGATCATCCTGCCGCTGATCGGCATCCTGGCGTACCTGATCGCCCGGGGCCAGAGCATGGGGAAGCGGGACGTCGAACAGGCCCGACAGGCGGACGCGGCGGTCCGCGCCTACATCCGGGACGCGGCGGCCGGGACCCCCGCGGAGGACGGCACGGGCGGCGGTGGCCGCAGCCACGTCGAGGACCTGGCCAAGCTGGCGGACCTCAAGGAGCGGGGGGCCATCTCCGAGGAGGAGTACCAGAAGGCCAAGGACAAGCTGCTGGTCTGAGCGGCAGCCCGCAGAGCGGCCGGGGCCGGTGGACGTGTGACACGTCCACCG